>JAUXGC010000062.1 GCA_030622375.1 Sulfurovum sp. | reverse complement strand
CTCAAAAGAAGGACCAAACGCCACTGCTGTTTGATGGTGACATCCCCAACAATATGTTTCAAATACTGCTTTTCCGCTTTGAGCAAATAATGATAATGATAACGCCAATAAGATAAAAAATGAAGCTAATATTTTTCTCATAATTTTTAGTCCTTGATATTTAGAAAGATAATAACAATTTTTTAATATTGAAGAGTTGATTTAGAACAAGAAACATATTATTTTAACTCTATATATCTACACAACTAAAGAATGGCTTGATTAAAATCAAGACAAACTTTTTCCTATTTGATACAATTCTAAACTTTAATATAGTGCAGGGGAATAATTTATGAAAATATGGATTACTTTACTACTACTTTTGGCAGCAACAACACAAATAGAAGCTACTTTGGAAAACAGAACTTGTAAAACGTGTCATCCAATTATCTACCAAGAGTATCAAAACTCCATGCATAGCAGATCATCTATCTATAGAGATTCTATACATAAATCTGTGTGGGATATACATCCAGCCAAACAAAAAGGTAAATACAGTTGTGCCAAGTGCCATACTCCTTCAGACCACAACCTCATAGAGGGAAAAAGCAAACTCGTAAATAATGAGGTACAACTAACTGAACCTATCTCATGCCAGCAGTGCCATATGATAAAGAGCATAGAGGAGCATACTAAATCAAATAAAAACATTCTAACAACAAAACCAAAAACTTTTTTCTCAGCAGACAAAGCCCTAAAGGGTACAAAAATTGAATTCAAAGAGGAGAGTCACTTCTTTGGAATGTTAAAAGGCAAGTCTGGGTCACCATACCATGATATAGACTATAGCAATGAGGGTTATTACAATGGTGACTCTTGTATGGGGTGTCACTCTCATAAACAAAATGACAAAGGCTTTGCTATTTGTGACCTTGAAGTAAAACAAGAAGACTCTAAAGAGAGTTGTATCTCTTGTCACATGTCTCAAGTTCAAGGTTCTCTTGCTAATCAAAAAGAGAGTGCTACACATGCTTTTCATGGTCAAAATATACGCAATTCTACATCTGCCCTACTCTCTAAATATATAAAACTATCTTTAGAAAAAAGTACTGGTGGATTTAATATAAAGATTAAAAATGAAGCTACACATACGCTATTTCCTCAACCTCTAAGACTCGCTCAACTAAGAGTTAGTATAGAGAGAGATAGCAAGACTATAGAGCTTAAAACAGAATCTTTTGCAAGAATTATAGGAACTAATGGTAAACCATCTATGCCATGGCTAGCAGATAGCATCATCTCTGATACATCTATCAAAGCACATGAAATACGTAAAGTAAAGTATGATACTGTGCTCCAAAAAGAAGATACAGTCATAGTAGAGTTTGGATACTATATTGTAAACCCAAAAGTAGCTACAAAGCTTGGCATCACACAAAAGAGTGCAACTAAATTTATAGTACTAACCAAAAAGAGATTTTCTATTTAATACTTTGGTAACTCAACATTTCTCAGAGTCTCTTTGGTAATTACTCTGCCTAGCTCAATCATCTCACAAGCTCTATTGAACTCATAAAATCCACATGCATTATGTGGAATACCTATGATAATATCAGGAGCATAGCCTGCCATTTTACACTCCAAAACAGCATTTTGCATGATGTCAATTGTTCGACCCATAATATCAAACATACCCATCTCATCGACTCTCTTGTCATCTTTAAACGAGAGCAGTTGTTCGGTTTTTTGCTTCATCTCAAAAAATATTTCTTGCATTTTACTCTTTTTCTCAAGCTCTTTTTTTGAAATATCTATTTTATACTCTTTTGTAACATTCGCATTGAGGCTAACAGCAATTGTCATATCTGTATCATCCGATACAGTAGGTGCGATGGGAAGAGGATTTAATACGCCACCATCAATAAGGTATCGTTCTGAAATCTTCTTAGGGGTAAAAATAGTAGGGATGGCAACTGAAGCCCTAATAGCATCTAAAAGTTTTCCTTTTTGAATCCAAACCTCTTTCTGTTTTATAATATCAGTAGCCACTGCTGTATAAAAGATTGGCAAATCTTCAATCAACACATCACCAATCATCTTCTCAATCTCTTGAAATACTCTGTCTCCTTGAATAATACCCATTCCATTAAAAGAAAAATCAACTAATTTGGCTACATCAAATAGATCAAGTGTCAACACCCACTCTCTAAACTCTTCGAGTTTGCCACATGCATATAGTCCACCAACAAGTGCTCCCATAGATGAGCCAGAGATAGATTTTATGTCATAACCATGCTCTAAAATCTCCTCTATTGCACCAATATGTGTATAGCCTCTTGCACCACCGCTACCCAACACCAATGAAATCTGTCTATTTTTACTCATCATAGCAGTCCTATACCTTTCCTTTTTCGTAAAACTTTCTTAGCCATCTGTCAAGTGGGTTAATCAACTTATATATCACAGGAACCACAAGCAGAGTCAAAACCATAGAAGACAAAAGCCCCCCTATGATTGAAATTGCCATTGGGGCATTTGTTTCACTTCCCAGTCCAGTCCCAAAAGAGAGTGGCAACATAGCAAATATCATAGCTACCGTTGTCATCAAAATTGGTCTAAGTCTTTTTTCTCCAGCTTCTATCAAGGCTTCATCAGAACTTTTACCTTTTTCCATCGCTTCATTGGCAAAATCTACCAATAAAACGGCATTTTTCCCTACCATTCCCATAAGAAGCATAAAGCCAATCATAACAAATAGAGAAAACTGTAATCCAGTAAGATACAGAGCTAACATTACCCCAATAATACTAAGAGGCAGAGCTATCATAATAATAATAGGCTGGATAATCGACTCATACAAAATGGCTAGAATAATAAACATCAAAATCACAGAAAGTCCAAGCGCAGAACCAAAAGCTTTACCCGTTTTTTCCATCTCTTCTGCAAATCCTGTAAATCTATAAGAGACACCTGGAGGCAATAGTTCATCAATACCTTCACGGGTATAGGTAACAGAACCACCCAGATCAAGTCCAAATAAATCTGCGAAAACAGTTACTTGTCTCTGTCTATCAAAGTGATTTATCGCAGCCAATGCTGTAGAGTTTGAAAACTCTACCAAGCCATCAAGATAGACCAACTGTCCCTTAGATGTTTTCAATTGTATCTTTTTGATATCATCAATGGTCACTCTATTGTTATCTGGAAATCTAAGTGTAATATTGTATTGTTTGCCTTTCTCCTCAAAGTGAGATATCTCTAAATCACTTGAAAATGCTGTTGAGACAGCATTGGCTATTTGTGAAGCGGAAATTCCCAGTCTGTTGGCGTTAACTCTTTTAATATTGATATCAATTTGAGGTTTTCCATCATCAAGATTTGTATCAATATCCACAAATCCTTTTTTCTTTTTCAAATAACCTGTTAAGTTTTTTGTAGCTATTTTTAAATCTTCAAATGAATCAGATTTTAAAACGATTTGAAAAGGTACAGAGACTCCTGCGCCTTTGATAGCTGGTATGGCTGCTGCTGTAATAAACATATCTTTCTTAAATGGCTCTAGCTCCCCTCGAAAGTTTTGAACAATCTGCTCTTGATTGAGCATTCTCTCTTTTCTATCACTCAGTTTTACATATATTTTAGATTTGTGCTTCTCCTTGGCAGTGTTGTAACCAACATTTAAAATAGTGTAGAGTACATTTTCATTTTTTCTTACCATATCTTCTACGGCTTTTGATTTTTTTACCATCTCTTCCAGTGAAACACTGGCATCTGCTTTTAAAAATATCTCAAATTCCGCTTTATCTTCTTTAGGTATAAAGTCCATACCAATTTTTGGAAAGAGGGAAAGTGAGCCAAAAAACACGCCAAAAACTAAAATCAAAGTGATAATTTTAAATTTAAGCACAAGTTTTAAAATAACATCATAAACCTTTTCCAAACCTTTAAATATCGGTTCAGTAAAATTATAAAATTTACTCTCTCCTTTGTGCAAAGCTCTTGCACTTAAACTTGGTATAAAACTAAGTGCTACAGAGTAAGATATAATAACAGCAAATCCAACCGTCATAGCAAAACTTTCAAAAAACTTTCCAACAATACCACTCATGAAAGAGACAGGAATAAACACGGCCAACAACATCATAGAAATAGCTAAAATTGTAAATGCCATCTCTCTTGTTCCTTCTAGGGCTGCTTCAAACTTACTCATACCAGATTCGAGTTTCTTATAAATATTTTCAATGACAACAATCGCATCATCTATGATAATCCCTATAGATAAAGTAAGCCCGATAAGCGTCATTTTATTGAGTTCAAATCCCATATAGTCCATCAAAGCAAAAGTACCATAAATAGATGCAGGAATAGACAGAGCAGATACCAAAGTAATGGTCATATTTCGTAAAAAGAAAAAGATAATAATAATAGCCAGAAGGGCGCCGTAAATAAGGTCAAATTTAACATGCTCCAAAGAATTTACGATAAAAGGAGAAGTATCATTCAGAGCTTTTACTTCATACTTATCTCCTGCCAATTTCTCTAATTCTGGCAATATATCTTTTACTTTTTGAACAATATCAATAGTATTGGTTCCTGAAATTTTTTGGACTTCAAGCATCACACCTTCAATGCCATCATAAGATGCATAACTTTTTGCATCACTCATACTATCTTTTACGGTGGCAATATCTTTTAGCTTGATATCATCTTTAATATTGATGTTTTCAAGTTCGTCAATTGTAAGAGCATCTGCTTTGGTTTTAAGTGTAAACTCTTTGGTTGATGAAATAAGTTTACCTCCACCTATTTTTACATTTTCTCTCGCTACTATTTGATTCAGCTCAGCAACAGTAATCCCAAATTTATTGAGTAAGTTTGGATTGGGAAAGATCTTAATCTCTCTGTCTTTATATCCTATGATTTTGATAGCCCCTACACCATTGATCTTTTGCAGTTTTGGTTTTACTTTTTCATCGGCAAAGAGCATCAAATTTTTGATGCTATCATTTTTAGCAGTTAAAAATACATTGATTACCGAAGCTCCCCCGATATCCAGTTTGGAAACCAGTGGTGCTTTAGCATCACGTGGCAAAATGACTGCGGCCACTTTATCTCTGACATCATTTGTCGCCTCATTAATGTCACGTTCTAAAAAAAACTTGACCATCACAACAGAGATACCTTCAGAACTTGTGGAGATAATACTATCAATTCCACCGATTCTCGAAATCGCCTCTTCTATCTTATCGGTTACTTGTGATTCAATCGTACTAGCTTCTGCCCCAGGATAAACAGTTTGCACCGTAACCATAGGGAAATCTATATTTGGGAAAAGTGCAGAGGGCATTGATTTAAAGCTCATCAATCCAAATATCACAAGAGTGACAACATACATCAAGGTTGTGATAGGTCTGTTTATGGCTAATTTATACATACTTTACCTACTTTTTATCAACTGTTATAATTGTGCCACTACCAAAAAGCCCAACCATAAAATCTTTTGTTTCAACCTCTGCCCGTATCTTTCTGTTTCCACTGTCTGCAAGAGGGTAGATCTTTGAAATTATCCCACTGTACTTTTTGCTGTCACCATCAATACTGTAATTAAACACTTGTCCAATTTTTATGCTTTTCCAATATTTTTGATCAAATTCCAAAATCAACTTTCTTTTATGTTGGCTTTGTATCTTTAAAACCGTACGTATCATAGCCCCACTTACCGCATCTCCTACTTCAACACTTTTTTCATAAATCACACCATCAAAAGGTGCAAGTAAAATAGTTTTATCTAGAAGTGATTGCTGATACTTTAACTGTGCTTTTGCATTTTCATATTTGAAAGCATACTGATCAAATTTTGCTTTATCTATGAGATTTTTTACTTTTTTCTGTCTATCGTAATCTAACTTAGCATACTTCAACGCTGTTTCATTGATGCCGAACAGAGCTTTCAAATCATCACTGTGTAGCCTAGCCAACACTTGCCCTTTTTGAACAGCAGTGGCGACTTCTACGGTTACTTCACTAACAATACCTCCACTAGTAAATGCTAGATTGGCACTTTTAGCTGCTTCCACACTGAAAGTTGCATAAACTTCTTCACCATTCAAACCAAAAATAGAAATCATTAAAATTAAAATTATTTTTTTCATTGTATAAACTCCTTAGGATTTTTTCCTGCATAATAGTAGTAAATAGACTTTGCAATCTCATAATCATATAGTGTCTCTTTATATCGTGCCTCTGAAAGAGTGTGTGCATTGAGAGCATCAAGATAAGCTATATTATCTACAAGGTTTGCTTCAAACTTTTTAACAATAGCTCCATAAGTACTTTTTGCTGCACTCAATGCACTTTTAGAACTTTTTAACTTAGCTTGTATCGTTTTCAATCTACTTTCCGACAATGTAAATTGCATTTTTTGCTCACGCACTGCATAACTATTTTGAGACTCAAGTGCCATCTTTTGATACATCACAGATTCACGCTCTTTTTTCATTTTTCCATAATCAAAAAGACGCATATTTGCAGAGAGCATCAACTTATTTTGATGGTCAGGCAAAAAAGAATCTCCTTCAACTCCTGGCATTCCAACAACATCATCATAATGGGACTTACTGTATGTATTATTTATTCTAACTTGAGGTAAGTATCCTGCATCAATAGCATTGGCATTTTGTTCAAGTGCTTTAGCATTAGCTTGAATAATCTTACTTTTTTCATAAGGTTCAAAAATAATTTTTCTAGGCTTTTTAAAGCTACTACTTTTAAGGTGATTGGAAGGTAAACCACTTAAAAGTGTTAAATTATCTTGATTGGTTTGAAGTATTAGTTTAGTATTTGCAATCCTATATTGGCTATCATCATACACTGCTTGGAGTTTATCTATCTCCTCTTGAGTTGAGAGTCCTGCAAGATTAAACTTCTTTACTCGTTTTATTTGAAGTCTTAACTCCTTGGACTGTTCATTCATCGCATAGAGTATTGCTTGGAGTTTTTTAATCGTATAAAAATGGTTTACTATATTGAGCGCTATACTCTTTCTAAGCGCATCTTTTTCAAAAATTGATGCTTGATATGCAAAGTTTTTTGCATTTACTAAAGCACATTTTCTACCTCCATCATATATATCCATACCAATAGAAGCATAACCTGTAACCGTTTCTCCAGGGGCTACCAATGAGTTAGGGTTGGTACGACCATAACTTGCACCAATGTCAACTGTTGGCCAGTAGGCACTTTTGCTAGCTTCCATCTCACTAAGTTTTGCTTTGCTTTGCATCTCTTGAGCTTGAATCTGATAGTTATGTTCAGTTGCATAACTTATCAACTCTTGCAAGTTATAACTTTTTGCAAACATTAAAAAAGGTATGACTGTCAATAAAAAATAT
>JAUXGC010000055.1 GCA_030622375.1 Sulfurovum sp. | reverse complement strand
TGGCGAAATCTGCCCTCTCAAATGTAGGTGTAAAACTTGATCACCTTGTTTTGGGTGCAGGTAACAGTGTAGAAGTAGGTAAAAAACTTACAGATAAAATTATGATCATCTATATTAATGATGAAGTATCATCTGTGAAGTTACAATATGACTATAGTAAACATATAGAAGGTTCTTTCACAGTAAGTCCTGAGTCAAGTTCCGGGGATATCTTTTATAAGAGGGATTTTTAAGAATCCCTCTGTTTAAGAAAGTCTGCCTTTAAAATCCTCATACCCAAACTCACGTACAACTTCCACACTTCCGTCCTCTTTTTTTATGGCGATACTTGGGAGTTTGATACCGTTAAAAGTTGTGGCTTTAACCATAGTGTAGTGCATCTGATCTTCGAAGATGATCTTGTCTCCTATTTGTAATGGAGTATCAAAACTATAGTCTCCCATAATGTCCCCAGCCAAACAGGTATTGCCAGCTAGACGATAGGTATATGCTTTTTCTCCTGTCTTACCTGCACCACGTACTTCTGCACGATAAGGCATGATGATGGTATCAGGCATATGGGCTTCTGCAGAAGAGTCTAAAATAGCGATATCCATGCCATTATGAACGATATCTAGGATTGTAGTGATCAGAGTCCCTGTCTCCCAGCCTATGGCTTCACCGGGTTCAAGATAGACTTCTACATTA
This sequence comes from Sulfurovum sp., assembly GCA_030622375.1. Classification (GTDB taxonomy): domain Bacteria; phylum Campylobacterota; class Campylobacteria; order Campylobacterales; family Sulfurovaceae; genus Sulfurovum. The sequence goes on along the minus strand of JAUXGC010000055.1, from coordinate 7,022 downwards.
TACTTCTCTTTGAAGTTTTGAATAAGGGTAATGAGTTTCTCTACATCATACCCTTTACGTGTGATGTGGTGTCCTCCACCGAAGTTGATCCATTTCATTTTAGGAATATATAAACCAAATTTTTCTTCAAAATTTTTCAGCACATTTCCAAGGGCATCACTGTCCTGTTCACACAGTGCATGAAAATGTAAGCCGTCACATTGTTCTAAAATTGACTCATCAAAATTGGCTTGGGTCGTGCCTAGTCTGGAGTTGAGTCCACAAGGATTATAAATCTCTTTGGGTGATGCTGAATACTCAGGATTTAGACGTAACCCAAGGGAAAGCCTTGGATTGATATTTTTTGCTTGTAGAGCAAATCGTTTAAATTGTGCAGGGGAGTTAAAAACCAAGTGATGGGATATCTGTGCTATTTCTTCTATTTCTTCTTCTTTAAAAGCAGGGGAGTAGGTATGCACTTCTTTGGAAAATGTTTCATGGGCAAGTTTTGCTTCATGCAGACCAGAGGCACAGCATCCGTCAAGGTAAGGTTTAATGAGTGGAAAACTTTTCCATAAGGCATAACCTTTGAGTGCCAGAAGCACTTTTGCACCTGACCTTATTTTTATCTCCTGTAGCTGTTCAAGATTTTTTTTGAGTAAAGTTTCTTCAAGTAACCAACAAGGAGATGGCAGTTTTTTTATATTTGTGTGATTCATAAGAAATTATAGCAATAGAAGCTAAAATATTTTGATATAATGAATAAAACTTTTTTAACAGGGGTATACGGATGGAAGCAAGAGCAAATGAAATGAGAAGAGATCATATAAGGTTTGATGGAAATGATATAGTATTGGCAGCTACAATGGTGGATAAACTTACAACTACTATTGATATTATGTATTATCTTATGGAGCGTGGAGAAGAACGAGCCTTTGTTATTATGCTTGTATCGGCAGAAAATATAGATGTGGAAACATTACTAGAAAAAGAGAAACGTAATACTGATATATTGTTTGAAATTGATAAAGAAGCGTCTTTGTATGCCATCATTTGTCAAGATACTAAAATAGATGGAGGATATCATTTTGCAGAGAGAGTGGTCCGCAATATGCTATTACATAAAAGTGAAGATATCTATTGTGCAGAATTGGAAGTAAGAACAACAGCACATAATATAAAATATGTTGTTTTTAAACTTATTGAAACATATATAAAAGCGAAAGAGGATAAAAAACAGGGTGAGATTGTTTTTAAAAGTCTTAATTAGTATGGTTTAAGCCACATTAAGGTAAAATCGCGTCCAAATAATACCTTACAAGTATGTAGGTAAAACAGATTAAGGATCATCCAAAATGAAAAGAACATTCCAACCCCATAACACACCAAGAAAAAGAACACACGGTTTTAGAACTAGAATGAAAACTAAAAATGGTAGAAAAGTAATCTCTGCAAGAAGAGCTAAAGGCAGAAAGAGATTGTCAGTATAGAGCTGTTGGGCTACAATCATCAGTCACATAAAACATTTTACTAGGATTAAAACCAGTAAAGAGTTCAGCGGAGTCTATAAGCACTCCTCAAAAATATGGCATACGCCTTGTTTTGTACTTTTCTACAAAAAAAGTTTAGAATACAAGGTGGGTTTTGTTGCCAGTAAGAAAATAGGTAATGCAGTTCATAGAAATAGAGCTAAGCGTTTGCTTAGAGCGCATTTTATAGAAAATATCAACCTTTTATCAAAAGGGTCTTATGTTTTAGTTGCAAAGCCAACCCTTTTAAATAAAAGCTTTTTAGAGACTCATAAATCTTACTTACACGCACTCAATATATGTTCTGCATTAACATAATTTAACACATATAACACTATACTATCACCGATATACAATAAAGGGTATAATTTTGGAACAACAAGATTTAAACAAACGACTTATTTTGGCATTAGTGCTTTCTTTCTTTGTATTTGTAGGTTATGGCTATCTCTTCCCGCCACAGCAAGCAGTAGAAAATACTAAACAAGTAGCCAATGGCACTACCACTACTACGCAACACTTAGCACCGACTCCAGCCAAACAACTATCTTCAAGTAGCAGTATTTCTGCACCAGTAACATCACAACAGGTAGTTAATGCACCTGTGGTTACATCAAATATAGTATCTCTTGTTGAAGTGACATCAAGTACATTTAAAATGAATATTGATGAGTTTGGTCGTATTGCTAGATTTGAACTTTTAGAAAATAAATATAGAGATGAAGATGGTAACAATCTTCAAATTTTAGGTCCAGATAAAGTGAAGCCTTTAGAGATAAGATTTTCTGATGTGCAATTAAATAATGAAGCTTTTAAAATACCATATACTAACAGTGGAAGTGCAATAGTTGATGTCTCATCTGGTGCCCAGACCATTACATTGGTTCAGAAACTTTCATCTTTAAGTGTTACAAAGAAAATTACTATAAAGCCAAACGGTTCATACAGTATTGATGTTTCAACCTCTTCGCCAGCTCCATACTTTATGACTCCAGGGCATAGACCAATGGCAGATGATTCTATGTATATGCTTGTAAGAGGGGCTCTGATAAAAGGCAATGATGATATTGTTACTACCATAGAAGATGGTGATGCAGAAGGGCATGAGAAGGTTAACAACGCAAAGATTGTTTCAGCCTTTGACAGATATGTTGCTTCACTATTTCATAGTTTTGACAAAGGAATGGATGTCTCTATCTTAAAAGGAACAGAGGGAGATCCTCTTATCTTTATAGAAGGGAGTCAAAATTTACATCTTGGTGGATATATTGGACCTAAAGATCATGAAGTTTTAAAAAGTATTAATCCTGAACTTACAGATGCTATTGAGTTTGGTTGGTTCACTTTTCTCTCTAGACCTTTTTATAAAGTACTTTTATGGATTCAAAATATAGTTGACAATTGGGGATGGACAATCATACTCTTCACACTATTGGTAAAACTTATTCTTTTCCCTCTCTCCTACAAGGGGATGATGTCTATGCAAAAACTTAAAGACTTGGCACCAAAAATGAAAGATCTTAAAGAGAAACATAAAGGTGATTCTGCAAAACTCAATGCTCAAATGATGGAGATGTATAAAAAAAATGGAGCAAATCCTATGGGTGGTTGTCTTCCTATGTTGCTTCAAATTCCTGTTTTCTTTGCACTTTATCGTGTACTTTTAAATGCAGAAGAGCTTCAGGGTGCAGTTTGGATACCTGGTTGGATTGATAATCTTGCAATAGCAGATCCTTACTATGTTTTACCAGTGTTGATGGGCCTGTCTATGTGGTTTCAGCAAAAGATTACACCAAACAATTTTACCGATCCAATGCAAGAGAAAATATTTCAATGGTTCCCTGTTATTATGGCTTTAATGTTTATTATTATGCCTTTCCCTTCGGGACTTGTTTTATATTGGGTTGTAAACAACATATTTACCATAGGACAACAGTATATTATCAATAAAGCCTACAGCAAGCACAAAGCAGCAGCTGTTGCGACACATAAGAAAACAAAGGATTAGTTATGAAGAAGGTTGAAGCACTTACACTTGAAGAAGCGTATAAAAAAGCTGCAACACAATTAGCATGTTCTGTAGTTGATCTTGAGTGTGAAGTAATTCAGTATCCATCAAAAGGTATTTTAGGTTTTTTAAAGAAAAAAGCTATTATCGTTGCAAGATGCAAAGATGACATTTTACAAAAATCAAAACCAATTACTTTTATGAGCAAAGAAGAGAGTGTTGCTTCTGAAATTATCTCTACGGTTAAAAAAGAAGCCAATCAAGAGAAGGTGATAGAAAATATACCAACAGTAGAGATAAGCAGCAAGCCAAATACTAAACAAGAAAAAAATGCTGTATTAGATAGTTTTTTTGAAGTAGATAGATTATCTGAAGAGCCAGCACTAGATGATGTTTCAGTTAAAGAAGAGAGCGTTGCTTATGATGAGTTGGCACATCTTATTGAGGAGCAACTCAAAGAGCTTTTTGCCCACTCATGTTTTGAAATAGATGTAGTTGAAGTAGATGTAATAGACAACACTGCGTTGATATTTATAGATGGTGACGATGCAGCGTTACTCATAGGCAAAGAGGGTTATCGTTATAATGCACTTTCATATATGTTGTTTAACTGGTTGCATGGAAAATACGAACTTTTTATTAAGCTTGAAATTGCTGAGTTCTTGACTTCACAGCAGGAAATGATACGCAAATATATTAAACCTGTAGTTGACAGTATTGAGAAACATGGAAAAGGCAAAACGCGTTTTCTTGACGGTATTTTAGTACATATTGCGCTAGAACAGCTTCGTGAAACTTTCCCAGATAAATATGTAGCTGTTAAAACCAGTAGAGATGGCAAGAAGTTTGTTGTCGTCAACGAATTTAATAACAAGAATAATGCATAGCTCTATTGTTGCTATTGCTACTGCTCATGGCGTCTCTTCCATATCTATTATCAGGGTGAGCGGCGAAGCAGCACTAGAGATTGCATATAAAATATCTCATTTAGAAAATATTACCCCACGATACGCACACCTTACCCCACTTTATAATATGCAAGATGACCTAATAGACCAAGCTATTATGATTTATTTTGCTGCTCCCAATAGTTTTACTGGAGAAGAGATAGTGGAGTTTCAATGCCATGGAGGCATGATAGTGGCACAAGAGATAATGGATACTGCACTCTTTTATGGTGCAAGACTTGCAGCTCCTGGCGAGTTTTCCAAAAGAGCTTTTCTCAATGGTAAAATAGACCTTACCAAAGCAGAAGCCATCTCTAAACTTATTGAAGCTAAAAGTGTAGATGCCGCTAAAATATTGGCTAGGCAGATGAAAGGTGAGTTGAAAGTATTTGTAGATGAGAGTAGAGATGCATTGCTTAAGTCTTTGGCTTATTCTGAAGTGATGATAGATTATGCAGAGGAAGATATTCCTGATGATATTATGAAAAATATTGTACATCAATTAGATAACTTAACAGATAAAATAGAACAAATTGTAGATGCCAGTCATCGTCGCAGAGGACTTATAGAAGGATTTAAGGTAGCCATAATAGGTAAGCCAAATGTTGGTAAAAGTTCTCTCTTAAATGCTCTGCTGAGTTATGATAGAGCTATTGTAAGTGACATAGCAGGTACCACAAGAGATACCATTGAAGAGCAGGTGCGTATAGGCTCACATATTATTAGATTGGTCGATACTGCGGGCATTCGTGAGTCTGTAGATGTTATTGAAAAAATAGGTATAGAGAAGACACTTAACTCAGTAGAAGATGCTGATATTGTTATAGCACTATTTGATGGTTCAAGAAGTTTTAATGATGAAGACAAAAAGATTCTTTCTCTTATCGATACTTTTGAAAATAAACACTCTATTATTGCTATAAATAAATCTGATTTGGAATGCAGATTGAGTATGAGAGAGCTAGAAAAATATAACCCCATAGAGGTAAGTGCTAAAAAAAGTTTTGAGAAACTCACAGAGAAGTTAGAAAGTTTACTAAATAGCGTAGGTTCAGGAGATGAGCTTATGCTTGTATCAACTAGACAGATAGAAGCAGTAAATTTAACCAAAAGCTCTATATTGGAGTCTAAAATACCACTTCTCAAAGGCGAGTTGGAGTTTTTCTCTTATCATCTGCAAGAAGCCTTAAAGGCTATCTCATCTATCTCTAATCCTTACAACAGTGAAGAGATATTAGATAAAATGTTTGGAGAATTTTGTTTGGGAAAATAGTATGTCAGCTCTACTATGGTTACTTTTGTATATTTTTCTAAAGTTAAATGATAGTATAATAAGCCAATTATTAACTATAAGGAATACTTTTTATGACTAAAAAATTACCACTGATTTTAACCTTTTTTATTATACTTTTTCTTCTTTCTGGATGTACGAACAGCAGAATAAGGGTTACACATCCAGATGTGAGGTCGACACAAGATAATACTTGGAACAATAATGATGCAGAGAATGTAGATATTTCTGATTTGGATGAGAATTTAACTGAAACAGAAACAATCATTACAGAAGATATGGCAGAGGAGAGAATGGAGCGTATTCCATTTCCAGTATCAGAATATAATAGATTTCAAAGAAGTGGAAAAGGGACAGTAAAAGGCTCTATTTATATAGATAATGCACATAATCAAAAAGTTATGGGTGCCGGTACAAGACTCTATCTTAACCCTGTTACAACCTATTCAAAACAGTGGTATAATGAGAGTTATCTTGGTGGCTACAAGATGGAAAAAGCAGATCAAAGACTTTTTAATCATTTACGATTTACAGCAGCTGCTAACAGTGGAGAGTTTGCTTTTTATGGTGTTCCTTCTGGAAGCTATTATCTTATAGGTACAGTTAAGTGTGCCGAGGAGTGCGGATACTCTACACCTAAAAGCATTCGTATAGCGACTACTGTAAGTGTATATGGAAGCCAGATTGTTCGCAGAGACTTATCTAGACTGATAGATTAAATTTTTTAACTTACCCCTTTGGGTAAGCTTCTTTTAGTGCTCCATAGAGTCCTTCTGGACTTATATCTCTTCTTTCTTCTAAAACACGTTGCATGACAATATTGTCCTCTTCGCCATTCCATATTTTAATGTATGAACCATCTTTGTACCCATGGTCTTGCCTAAATTTGTTTAAGATATTTTTCCCTACATAAAGTGCATAGAGTGCATTAAGGTTAAGTCCAGATTGTATAGCAACATCTATAAATACTTCCATAAGTCTTTCAGTGGAGTCTTCACAAAATAGTGTTTTCATTAAGGTTTCTACCACTTCTATCTGTTCATAATAATTTTTTGTTGTGGGAGTAATCTTTTCATAAAAAGTTTGGAAGTTTGGAAGTTTGTTAATATTTATTGCCAATGTTTCAATACTGCCAAGGTTTTGTATTTTATAGTCTTCAAGCCCCTGAGACATAATAAAGTGCCAAATATCTACAGCTTCTATTTGAATATTTGCATAATCAGGTTTGGCATCTATGTTTTTCCAATGTTTCCAAGGGTAGCTCTCTA
>JAUXGC010000057.1 GCA_030622375.1 Sulfurovum sp. | reverse complement strand
GATAAAATTCACCTCCAAATAAATCGTAAGATTTATTAAAATTCCTGTCGCGGGATAGAGCAGTTTGGTAGCTCGTCGGGCTCATAACCCGAAGGTCGCAAGTTCAAATCTTGCTCCCGCAACCAATTTCATAACTTAATTACCAACTATTTAGTTAATCCTATGAGAATCCTACTTTTAAATCTAATCTACAAAACAATCTTTTTGAGTTATATCAAAACGGAATAGCTCCACTTTGCTAACAGCACTATTATAGATATAAGAGATATTTATTTGTGCATCAAGAAATCTTTTTGAAGATTGACAAATACCCATAGTTACTGCTTCTTGCATACGAGATATATCTTCTTCCTGTATAGCCTTATCACTCTTGGCTCCTGTATTTATTTCAAAAGTATAAATAAGTGTTGTATCTTTACCTTCAACTGTTTTTAGTACAGTATATTTATCGATTGTTTGTGGTAGGGTTTTTGAAATCTCTTGACTTGCAAGATTAACTATCTCTCTATTTTGCTTCTGCATCTCTTGTTGAGAAAGCTCTTTGGTTTGCATTTGTACTTCCTGGGCACAACCCCACACTGTAAAGCTTACTACGGTCACTATGGTTAAAAATATTTTCATCATTGTTCTCTCCAAATAGAAATAGTATCTATATATTTTAATTTAACTATTATACACAATTACCTAGCTTTTTATTAATATTTCTGCTATAATTCCGAACTTTTCTGCATAAGTGTATCAAGCTCCTATAAAATTTCCACGAATTTTCGTGTGATAGCTTGATATCAAGTTGCATAAAACAGGGTTCAATATAACCACTTGCAACTTTAGAGCAGTTCTATCGACAAGACTTTATCGCCCCACTAATTATTACTATAAAGAAAAAAATACATATGAAATTTACTGATTTTAACCTCAAAGATACTATTCAAGCTGCTATAACAGAAGCAGGATTTACAGAGCCTTCGCCGGTACAAAAAGACGCCATACCCTTAGTTTTAGAGGGTCATGATATAATCGCTCAAGCACAAACAGGTACAGGAAAAACAGCTGCATTTGGTCTTCCAATTATGAGTATGATGAAAGCTGATGGTTCAGTAGAAGGACTTGTCATCGTTCCTACGCGTGAACTTGCTATGCAGGTAAGTGATGAACTTTTCCGTTTTGGTAAACTCTCTGGTCTTAAAACAGCTACTGTTTATGGTGGAACACCTTATGGAAAACAGATAGACCGTATCAAACAAGCATCTATAGTTGTAGCAACACCGGGGAGACTTCAAGACCTCCTTAAGAGCGGTAAGATTAAAATCAATCCTAAGTTTGTTGTGCTTGATGAAGCAGATGAAATGCTAGATATGGGTTTTCTTGATGAGATAAAAAACATCTTTACTTTTCTTCCTAAAGAGCGTCAAACATTAATGTTTTCAGCTACCATGCCAAAAAGTATCAGAAAACTTGCAGAACAGATTTTAAAAAGTCCTAAAACTATCTCTATTACTAAAGCAGAGAGTACAAACTCTAATATTACTCAATTTTACTATGTAGTACAAGAGAGAGAAAGAGATGATGCACTTGTTAGACTTATAGACTATAAAAACCCTACAAAATGTATCATCTTCTGTCGTATGAAAAAAGAAGTTGACAGACTTGTAGCACATATGACTGCTCAAGGTTTCAAAGTATCTGGTCTTCACGGTGACATGGAGCAAAAGCAAAGAGAAGTAACCATCAGAGCATTTAAACAAGGTGGTATCGATATTTTCATCGCTACAGATGTTGCAGCACGTGGTCTTGATGTAAATGATGTGACACATGTATTTAACTACCACATACCTTTTGATTCTGAAAGTTATGTTCACCGCATCGGACGTACAGGCCGTGCAGGTAAAACTGGTGAAGCCATTACACTTGTAAGCCCAAATGAACTTAGAACTATAAAACGCATAGAGAAAGATGTTGGGGCAAAACTTGTAACTCAAGTTATCCCTACTCGCATGGAAGTACAAAATACTAAATCTGATGAACTTATCTCTAAGATTGCCCAAACTCAAGTTACTGAACAAGCCATTAATCTTGTCAAAACACTTCAGCACGATTTGGACATAGTAACCATAGCTCATCTACTTGCATCTATGATACAGAGTGAAAATTCTATTAAAGGCAAAGATAAGATAGGTCTTACTCTTGAAGAGATAGAAACAGCTATTCAGCGTGCCAAACAAGGTGGAAACAGTGGTGGTGGCAGAAACCGTAGTCGTGGTGGTTATCGTGGAAATAACAGAAGAGACAGCGGTCGCAACAGTAGGAATGGTCGCAATGGACGAAGTAGCCGAAATGGTGGCAATAATAGCTAAACTTCGCCTTGCGCTTGTTTAATTATTTTATATTTGGAATTTTACTTAAGTTCCAATCCTCACTTGAGATAGAAATAATATTATAGAGAAATGCTCTCTAAAACTTTAAAATAAGTTGGAAAAGTTTTAGCTGTACACTCAGGCTCGTTTATGGTTACCGATGATTTATCTAGTGCTAAAAGAGAGAAGCACATTGCCATTCTATGGTCATCATAAGTATCTATGGCTGCATGTTTAAGTACTTTTGGTGGTGTGATTTTTAAATAATCTTCACCCTCTTCCACTATGGCTCCTACTTTTCTAAGTTCTGTAGCCATTGCAAAAAGCCTATCTGTCTCTTTAACGCGCCAATTATAGATATTTCTAAGTGCTGTAGTGCCTTTGGCAAAAAGTGCTGTAGTAGCAATGGTCATTGCGGCATCTGGAATATGGTTAAAATCCATATCTATGGCATTGAGTTCGCCCCTGCTCACAGATACAAAATCATCTCCCCACTCTACAGTTGCTCCCATTTTTTCTAATACCTCTGCAAAAGCAACATCTCCCTGAATACTATTTTTCCCTATACCTGTTACTTTTACCGTACCGCCTTTTATGGCTGCAGCAGCTAAAAAATATGAAGCTGAAGAGGCATCTCCCTCAACCATAAAAGAGTTGACTGCCTTGTAAGCTTGTCCCCCTTTGATACGGAAAGTTTCATAATTTTCATTCAAAACTTCCACGCCAAATGTTTTCATAATATGGAGTGTTATATCAATATAGGGTTTAGATACTAACTCTCCAGAAATAGAGATAGTCATATCCTCTTTTGCCATAGGAGCAGCAAGCAGAAGTGCTGTTAGAAACTGACTTGAGATGGAGCCATCTATTTCTACTGTTCCACCAAGTAATCCGTTGGCTTTTATCTGAACAGGAGGGTATCCTTGTGTCTCTTTATATATAATATTTGCACCTGCTTGTTGCAATGCATCTACTAAATGACCTATAGGTCTCTCTTTCATGCGAGGATCTCCAGTAAGCAGGTATCTTCCCTCTCCCAAGCATAATGCTGCACAGAGTGGACGCATAGCTGTCCCCGCATTACCCAAAAATAACTCTTCAAAACTATTATTACTTATGGGCCCACCATTGCCAACCACCGTACACACTTTTTTATCTTTTGATAACTTATATTTTATGCCAAGTTGCTTTAGCGCATTGAGCATATACTTAGTATCATCACTGTCTAAAAGATTTGTAATTTCTGTTGTGCCTTCGGCTAATGCTGCAAGTAATAAAGCCCTATTGGAAAGACTCTTTGAGCCTGGAAGGTTTATCTTTCCATCTATTTTTGAAATAGGTTTAAGTATTAAAGTATTCATATTTTCCTACTTGATTTTTTGAATCTTATCGATAACATTCTGAACAACCCAATCAGGTGTAGATGCGCCAGCTGAAATGCCACAAAGTATTTTTTCATCAAACCAACTAGCTTCAAGCTCTTTTTCATTCTCTATTAGGTAGCTATCTTTACAGTAACTCTTACAAATAGAGTGCAATTGTTTAGTGTTTGAGGAGTGCTTTCCTCCTATAACCACCATAACATCTGCATCTTTTGCTAGTGTAGCTGCCGCATCTTGATTTTCAAATGTTGCATTACAGATAGTATTAAAAACCCTCACCTCTTTATGTGAAACGATAAGAGCATTTACTACTTTTAGAAAATCTTCTGGCTTTCTAGTTGTTTGCGCAACCACTGCAACTTTAGAGAGTATTGGAAGCCCGTCCAGCTCTTTTTCATCTTCTACAATAAAAGCATTTCTTAAGTCTTTTGCATAGCTCACAACACCTTTAATCTCTGGATGATTTTTATCTCCAAAAATTACAATACTATACCCTTTTTCACTCATTTGTGAAACAATATTTTGAGGTGTGGTTACATAAGGGCATGTTGCATCTATAATTTGATTTTTTTGTGCTTTTAGTTTTGCAAGTTCATCTTTAGGGATGCCATGCGTACGAATAACAACAGAGTCATCAGAAGTAACATCTGAAAATTTTTCAGCCAAACCGATATTGAAACCATCTTTCAAACGATCAATCTCATCTTTATTGTGAATAAGTGGACCGTAGGTTTTACTACCTTTATGCTCTTCTGCTATTTTAATTGCTCTTTTTACACCAAAACAGAATCCATAACTAGATGCTAATTGTATTTTCATTTTTACCTCAATTGTGCTTTGCACTCTACTTCAAGAATAGTCATAATTTGACTCATCACTGCTTCTATATCATTATCTTCAAGGGTTTTCTCCACAGACTGTATGAAAAAGCGAATCGTTAAGCTCTTCTTGTCAGCCAATTTTTCATCTTCATAGATATCTACGGGATACATATCTTGAAGCATAGAAAGATTTAGAGTATTCACTGCTTTAGCTACCTTATAATAATGCATAGACTTATCTATTACAACACTTAAGTCTTTATATACACCTTGAAATTTGGAGATAGGTTTTACATTAATATGTTTTGGCAGCAACATATCAAAATCTAACTCTGCTAAAAATGTTTCAGGAATACCATACTCATCTTGTACTACTGGGTGTAATTTTGTCAAAAACCCACATACCTTACCACCAATAATAATATTTGCAGACTGATAAGGGTGAATAAGCCCATTTTCATATGTACAAGGCAATAGTTCAAATGCACCTATAACTGCACCTACTTTTTGGGTAAAAGAGCTAAAATCTATCACACTTGGCTTTCCGTAGTTGCTTACATTTTCACCCTCTACTTGTCCCGAAAAAATAAAAGAGAGCACTTCTGATTGTTCTCTTTTAGCACCAAATACTGCACCTATTTCAAAAAGTGGAATAGATTTTTTTGTATAATTTATATTACGCTTTACTGCGCTAAGAAGATTTACAAGAGTTGTACTTCTTAAGGTATTCAAATCTTCTGCTATAGGGTTGGAGAGGACAAGTGCCTCTTCTGTGGTAGCAAAACCATATTTTTCTAAAACTGATTTTTCACTAAAAACATAAGAGATGTTTTCATAGAATCCTCTACCTACTGCACGATGTCTAAACCCTTTTTTTACTCTATACCTATCTGTAGTATCATTTAGGTGCAGCATCTCTAAAAATATTAAAGGTTTTGCTTCTATATTATCAATTCCGACAATACGGACAATCTCCTCTGCTATATCTTGTATGTGCCCAATATCATGTCTGAAAAGTGGGACCACCACAGCAACGGTATTATGATCTATAGAGTTTATTTTAAATCCAAGCTTCTGCAAAATCATCACTATTTTACCAATCTCTATGTTTATGCCTATAATATTTGAGATTTCACTAGCAGACACAACAATAGTCTTATGTTCTGTCTCTGCTTCTATAGTTAAAGAACCTTCATAACAAATACTATCTGCATAAAAATCCAATATTGAAGCTAGAAGAGAGAATCCAAAATTAAGATTTGGATTACTTCCTCGTGATGTTTTATAGTAAAGCTCATCTCTACTCAAAGAAGTTGTTGAAGCTGCCTCAACTAAAGTATCAGGGTTGACATAACTAACTTCAAACAGAAGTTGTTCTGTGCTATCATTAGCCATCACCTCTTTTGTTTGATTTAATCCAACTACAGAACATACTTTACTTTTCCCTAAAACTTCCGTGATACCCTTAGCCGCAGAGACAACATTGATTAATATTTTATCCTCATCATGGACAAAAGCTCTACTATCATATGCACGTAAGATTACACCTGTTGTATGTACTACATATGCCAAAATGCTTGCTAAACTACCCTCTGCCTCTACGCTGACTATAGCTAAACGTAAGCACAATAAAAAGTTACTGGAGTAACTTTTTACATTTGCACGCTTATAATATATATCTGCATCTATTTTACCTTCACTACGAAGCTCTACAACTCTAGCAATACCAATTTTTATTTTGTCTTTTTGGGTATATGCAAAAGGGATTATGTCTATATCAAGTGCCGTACTCAAATCTCTAGCTACTCCATAAACAGAGAGACAGTCTCCTCTGTTTGCTGTAAGCTCAAGCTCAATAATAGTATCTGCTATTTTCTCATAAGAGCTAAGCTCTTTTCCTGCTTCAAGTTTTCCGATACTCTCATCAAGTATCATAATCCCTTTACCCATATCAGGCAATCCAAGTTCAGATGAAGCACAAACCATACCTTCGCTCTCCACGCCACGAAGTTTTGCATGTTTAATCTCAAAATCACCAGGAAGCACTGCACCTATCGTTGCTACTGCCACATACTCCGCTTCCAGAACATTGGCTGCACCGCAGACTATCTGTCTTGTGCCAGAACCTAAGTCTATCTGACATACATTTAATTTATCTGCATCAGGATGTTTTTTGCAAGATAGTATTTTTCCCACAACTACTTTTGGAGCTATTTCAATCTGTTTAATACTATCAACTTCTAATCCTATAGCATTAAATGTCTCATAGAGTTTCTCATTAGACACATTGCTTAAATCTACAAACTCATTTAGCCAACTTCTTGTTACTATCATCTAAACTGCTCCAACAAACGAATATCTCCCTCAAACAGACTTCTTAAGTCCGGTATCTTATGTATAAGCATGGCAAAACGTTCTACACCCAAACCAAAAGCATAACCGCTTACATCTTTGTATCCCACTGCCTCAAAGACATTGGGATCAACAATCCCGCAACCAAGCACTTCTAACCAACCTGTATGAGAACAGACTCTACACCCCTCACCCTCACAAAAAACACAAGAGATATCTACTTCTGCAGAAGGCTCGGTAAATGGGAAAAAGCTTGGTCTAAACCGTATTTCAACACTGCCAAACATGTAGTGCAAAAAGTCTGTCAATATAGATTTGAGATTTGCAAAGCTTACTTTGCCTTTATCATCTACCACAAGACCCTCTACCTGATGGAACATAGGCGTATGAGTCAAATCATAATCTCGCCTAAATACTGTTCCGGGGGCTATCATTCTAATAGGAGGTTTTACCTCCATCATCGTGCGTATCTGTACAGGTGAAGTGTGTGTACGAAGAAGTCCGCCATCTTTAAAATAGAAGGTGTCTTGCATATCTCTTGCTGGGTGGTATTTAGGAAGGTTTAACGCTTCAAAATTATGAAAATCATCTTCTACCATAGGACCCGACTCTACTGCAAAGTTCAATGCTACAAAATAATCAATGATCTTATCCATCGTCTCCATGACAGGATGTAATGCACCTTTTTTAGCAAGCGTACCATATAAAGAGACATCAATCGCTTCAGATTTCAATATTTTTTCTATCT
>JAUXGC010000139.1 GCA_030622375.1 Sulfurovum sp. | reverse complement strand
TTTTGATGCATCTTGCAAAGAGCTAAGAGAAATTTTAGATGATCCTAAAAAAGCAGATGAGTTACAAACATTAGATGAGTTGCTAGATGAGCTATGATATTGTAGCTTTAGTAACATTTTCTTTAAAATTAAAAAAACTTGCTAAGAAATATAAAAAAATAAAATTTGACTTACAAGACTTAACTAAAGAGTTAAGTGCAAATCCAAAATTAGGCATATCGCTCCAACATAACTGCTACAAAATAAGAGTTGCGAACTCTTCTGTGCCTACAGGAAAAAGTGGAGGATTTAGAATAATTTACTATTTTGTAGATATAAATAATAAAGTTTTTCTTATGACAATCTATTCTAAAACTCAAAAAGACAATTTATCTGAAAATGAACTCTTAGAACTTCTAAAATTAAATGACTTAGACAAGTGAGCGAATATCTACCAATCAGAACTCCCATAGAGATGATTTTATACTTCAAGCTATAAGCCACTCGATAAAGCAAAAGCAATCATTAAAGCCAATGAAGAAGAAAACTCAGAGTTGATACTTGAACTATCAGAGCTATTGGTTAAAACCAATGACACCACTAAAATATTCAGATACTCAAAAAATAGATGGGGAAGTTGTAGCGGGACTAATCGTGTCTCATATAACTATCACTTGGTAAAACTATCTTCTTCATTAATTGAATATGTAGTTATACACGAATTAGCTCATATAGTTCATCAAAATCACTCTAAAGACTTTTGGAAATTGGTTTATAAACATCTTAGTGATTATAAAGTTAAAGAAGAAAAGATTAGAATATTTGAAAAGCTGATTTAACGATTTTTAAACTGATACATCATAATAGCAGCAGCCACACCCACATTAAAACTCTTAATGCCACCTACCATCTCTACGGTTACTACTTTATCGCATAGATTGAGTATCTCTTGAGATATGCCTGAACCTTCATGTCCCATAAGTAGAACCCATTTTTTTGGTAGTTTTACATCTTGTAATAAAATGGAGTCTTGGGTAACTTCGGCAGCAAAAATGGTATATCCATTCTCCTTGAGTGTCATTAGTGTTGTAAATATGTCGTCGTATAGATGAGTTTTTAACATACTTATGTGCCCCATAGAAACTCTTAATGCTCGTCTTGAGTAGGGGTGTGGTCCGTGTGTTGGTAGAAGGTACGAATTTATCCCAATAGCCGCGGCAGAGCGTGCAATGGAACCTATGTTTTGTGTGGAACTTATCTCATCTAGCATGATGATGTGGTCATCAAGTTCTTCTATGGTTGTTTGTTTTGGGCGTATGCCATGCATCATTACATTGTGATGTATTTTGTGTCCTACAATGTTTTGCATCTCTTCTTTTGTTGCAACATAGAGAACAGCAGACTCTTTAGTTGCCACAAGTGTTTCATGGGCATCATAGTACTCTTTTGTGGCAAGTATGCTTTTTACTTCTATGTTTTCTTCAAGTAGGAGATTTACTACCTTTGGGCTGTCAGCAACGAAACTTCCATCTGCTTTGAAAGCATGTTCCCGAAACTGATGGTAGATTTCCAATTCTTTGGCATTAATATCATTTATGGTTATAAAATTCATAAAGTATTGTATCTCATAGCTATAAAAATCACGATTACTTTACTTTACTTTGCTACAATGCCACAAATAAATATTTAGGACCAATAGATGAAAAAAATACTATTTGGATTATTAATCATGGCTACTTCTTTGATGGCAGAGGTACAAAATATATGGGTAAGCACAGATTTTTTAAAAAAAGATATTAAAATTATAGATATACGAACACCAGCAGAGTGGAGAGAGGCAGGCATTGTTAAGGATGCATATACAATTATGTTTTTTGATGAAAAAGGTAATTTCAACGTAGCACAATTTCTTACAAAGCTTAATAAGGTGGTCAAGAAAGGTGAGCAGTTTGCACTCATATGCCGTACAGGTAGCCGTACTGCAGAGATATCGAAATTTCTCTCTGCAGAGTTAGGGTATAACGTAATAAACCTTGCTGGTGGAATGGTAAAGCTTAGGAGAGAAGGGTATAGACCTATCATCTATAAATAGTTAAACTTGATTGACATTGACTAAAGTTTTTTGATATAATTATTTAATTAATGTTTATATTAGGAATGAAATGTCAAAAAGTTTATATGAGACGTTAGGTGTTAATGAAAATGCTTCTGCAGATGAGATAAAAAAAGCTTACAGAAAACTAGCTAGAAAGTATCATCCAGATATCAATAAAGATGAGAGTGCAGTAGATAAATTTAAAGAGATAAATGCTGCCTATGAAGTACTCAGTGATAAAGAGAAAAAACAGCAGTATGACCAGTTTGGCGATCAAATGTTTGGTGGACAGAACTTTCATGACTTTGCACGAGGTCAAGGTCAAGGTGTTGATTTGGATGAAATCTTACGTCAAATGTTTGGTGGCGGTGGTGGTTTCGGTGGAGCACAAGGTGGCTTTGGTGGCTTCGGTGGTCCAGACCTCGATACACAAGCACGTATTACTGTTCCATTCATGGTATCAATAAATGGTGGAAAACATAATGTATCTGCCAATGGTCAAAGTTTTGACATCAAGATTCCTGCGGGTATTAAAAGTGGTGAAACCATGCGTGTGCGTAGCAAAGGAAAGCAGTATCAGGGACAAGCAGGTGATTTACTTATACAAGTTGAAGTGGCTTCCTCTGATGAGTATGAAAGAAAAGGTGACAACCTCTATAAATCCTTTGATGTTCCTCTAAAAGAAGCACTATTTGGAGGTAAAATATCTGTAAATACTCCACAAAAAGAGGTTTCACTTAAAGTACCTAAAAATACTAAAAATGGTCAAAAGTTTAGGCTTAAAGGAAAAGGTGTTGCAGATAGAAAGACAGCTATGAGAGGTGATTTGTATCTTGTAGCCAATGTTGTATTGCCTGATATTGATATGCTCGATGAAGATTTAAAAAAGGTTCTTGAAGAAAAACTTTAGTGAATAGAGTAATATTAAAAAAAGGAGTAAATGATGCATAGCTATGATGAACCAGTTTATCTTATTTCAGTGGTAGCTGCAATGCTTGACATACATCCTCAAACACTTAGACAGTATGAGAGAGAGGGGCTTGTAGAGCCTTCCCGTACACAAGGTCGTATGCGTCTATATTCTCAAAGAGATATTGACCGTATGAAACTTATTTTGAGGTTGACTCGTCAAATGGGTGTTAATCTTGCAGGTGTAGATATAGCACTTCAACTTAAAAAGCAGATAGATGAAATGCAAACAGAGATAGATCAACTTCGTGATGAACTAAGCAGAGTCAACCGTAATGGTTCTGTACATATCAGCAAAGCACTAGTAACAAAAAGTACCTATAATATTGTTATCTTTGAGGAGTAAGTCTATTCTATTTATGATTTAATTACAATTTTTCCTACTTGTTAGATACACAGCTGTTACCTCGTGATCCCCATTTTACTATGATCCCTTTTTTGTTAGTCTCTATAAATAGTTTACAACTCTTTTGAACTATATCAGTTCCGTAGCCAAACATTCCATAGTGCCCATAACCACCATACCCATAACCACCCATCATAGACATAGAAGGAAAAGAGTTAATAGTTGATTTCTCATAAACATAGACTTTATTTTTGTTGGG
>JAUXGC010000010.1 GCA_030622375.1 Sulfurovum sp. | reverse complement strand
TGCAAATATAATAATGGATGGACAAGAGGAGCACTATGTCTCCAAGGGTTATGTGGAAGATGGGTTAATGATTAGCGATTTTTATGAGATGACAAGTATGAAAAAAGATAAAAAAAAGGTTAAAACATATACTATAAATCACGAAGAGAAATATATAATAAAGAGATATAGAAAATGGAAAGAAGGTAAATTAATCAAAGATGAAACACAAAAGCTTGATTTTTATGCCAAAGATGATCTTCTTACATTTTACTTTAATATGGATCAAGCTATAAAAATTAACAATGAAAAACATACATTTATGGTTGTTGGATTGGAGAAGCAGCAAGGAGCAGTAGAGGTAACAGTTCCGGACAAATCAGAAACACTCCCTTACGAAAAAGATTTAGGAGAGAGTGCTGATTGGTATGCAAAAGTGTTGATTTACCAAAAGAACTTTAGAGAGAAAAAAGGTGATATCTTATTGTCGGTAGCCAAAGATGGTATTATTGGGAAAGCAGTCATAAAAGATATTTTAATATTTGGAGATGCTCAGCTTAATAGAGTTAAGTAAGTCTTTTTATATCTTCTGTTGTTGAACCTCATGAATCATCTTATGGTACTTTAAGATAGATAAAATGTTACTATTTTGTATTTATGATATAAAAATATAAAATTTTCTGCATAATATATACATTGCTATTTCTATGCTATTTTTTTGAAGTATACTTATGTAAATCGACAATTTTAATGTGGATTAAAATATAAAGTAACATAGGAGTATGACATGAAAAAGACAATTATGAGTGTTGCCTTGATTGCAGCAATGAGTGTTCCGGCGTTTGCTACGCAATTTATTACAATTGGTACTGGTGGAGTTACAGGTACATATTACCCAACAGGTGGTGCCATATGTCGTATGATGAATAAAAATCGTAAAACAACAGGTATCAGGTGTTCAGTAGAGTCTACGGGTGGGTCTGTTTATAATGTAAATATGATCAATGTAAATGAACTTGATTTTGGTATTGCACAGAGTGATACAGTCTATCAGGGATACAATGGAGAAGGTAAATTTGAAGGTAAGGCAGTCAAAGGTTTAAGATCTGTCTTGGCTATATATCCTGAACTTTTAGCCTTTGTTGTAACAAAATCTTCAGGTATTAAATCTTTGGCAGATGTAAAAGGAAAAAAACTCAATGTAGATATTCCAGGTTCGGGAACTAGAATGACAACAGACATTGTGCTAGAAGCATTTGGAATTAAGCATTCTGATTTAGCACTTGCAAATGAGCTTAAGTCATCTGAAGGTCCAACGATGCTGAAAGACAACAAGATAGATGGGTACTTTGGTGTATTTGGGCACCCAACGGCAAATATTAAAGATGCTTCAAACTCTGTAGATATTGACTTGATATCTATAGACGGAGCACCTATTGATGCATTGATAGAAAAATATTCTTATTATGCTAAAGGTGTGATTTCAGGTACTTTCTACAAAGGTGTTGAGCATGATACGCCAAGTATTGGGGTAAAAGCTGTACTTGTTACTAAAGATAGTATAGATGAAAATATAGTTTACATCGTGGCTAAAACTATTTTAGATAACTTTGATGAGTTTAAAAAACTTCACCCTGCATATAAAACAATCACAAAAGAGTCTTTACTTGATGGTTTGGCAATACCACAACATGCAGGTGCAATCAAAGCATTTAAAGAGGCGGGTCTTATAAAATAAGGAAGCACCATGAAAGACAATCAGCATCCTGATGAAGCATTCATTGAAAATGAAGAAAAACTAGTAGAACAACTTGAAGGACAACGAAACCTCAAAGAGGGGTCATGGCAACATTGGATGATTGCTATTATTGCATTTTCTTGGTCTTTGTATCAAATTTATGTGGTTATAGTTCCTACCAATAGTGTTTTTGTACGCTCTTTTCACTTAGCATTTGCATTGGCATTAGTCTTTGCAATGTACCCGATGTTTAGAACACCCAAAACAATGTCTAGCATACCTTGGTATAACTTTCCCATAGCCATATTGGCAATCATTGGAGCATTATATATTTACTTAAATTATGATGCTCTCAATGCAAGGTCTGGTGCATGGTCATCTTTAGATGTTGCCATGGGGATAGGAAGTATTATCTTATTGCTTAAAGCTGCAAGGCGCTCTTTGGGTATGGCTTTGCCTGTGATTGCGAGTATTTTTATAGCATATGATTATTTTGGACAGTATATGCCTGATCTTATTGCCCATAAGGGTGCAAGTGTTAGCAAAATTGTAGGGCAAATGTATCTTACAACAGAAGGTATCTTTGGGGTACCTCTTGGTGTTTCTGCCTCTTATGTTTTCTTGTTTGTACTTTTTGGTGCCTTGCTTGAACGAGCAGGTGCAG
This sequence comes from Sulfurovum sp., assembly GCA_030622375.1. GTDB lineage: Bacteria > Campylobacterota > Campylobacteria > Campylobacterales > Sulfurovaceae > Sulfurovum. The sequence goes on along the minus strand of JAUXGC010000010.1, from coordinate 19,523 downwards.
GTAAATATTTTATTGACCTTGCCTATGCGTTACTAGGTAAGTATGATGGTGGACCAGCCAAAGCATCTGTGGCAGCATCAGGCATGATGGGGATTATTTCAGGTTCTTCCATTGCCAATACAGTGACAACAGGTACTTTTACGATTCCACTTATGAAAAGGTTGGGTTTTCCGGGACATAAAGCAGCTGCTGTTGAGGTTGCCGCATCTACCAATGGTCAACTTATGCCTCCTATTATGGGAGCTGCCGCGTTTATCATCGCTGAATTTTTAGGCTTAGCCTATACCGATGTTATTATGGCTGCGGCTATACCGGCATTTGTAAGTTATTTTGCACTTTTTTACATTGTACATTTAGAGGCTAAAAAGTTAGGCATTAAAGGGGAAGACCCATCTAAGTTAGAACGTGCTTTTGACATCTTTAAAGGGGGTATTCACTATATTGTGCCTATTTTCTTTTTGATGTATACATTGATCATACTTAGACAGTCTCCTCAGATGGCAGCATTTAATGCTATTTTCTTTATGATGCTTATCATGGTACTTCAACGTCCTGCGTACGCATTTTTAGAAAAACGTGCATTGACCACAGAAGTGTGGATAAGTGGTTTTGCAGATATTGGTCATGGCATGATAAATGGTGCTAAAAATATGGTACCTATTGCTATTGCTACGGGGGTTGCGGGTATTGTTGTGGGTTCGGTTACACTTACTGGTATTGGGCTTATTTTGGCTGAGGTTATTGAGGAGTTATCTGGCGGCTACATTGTTGCTATTCTTTTCTTTACAGCGATTGTATCACTTATACTTGGTATGGGTTTGCCTACTACCGCAAACTATATCGTTATGGCAGCATTGACTGCACCAGTCATTATGTCACTTTCTGCTGACTTGGGTTATGTCATTCCAGCTATAGCAGCACACTTGTTTGTATTTTACTTTGGGATACTTGCGGATGATACACCACCTGTGGGGATGGCGGCTTATGCCGCCGCAGGGATAGCCAAGAGTGACCCCATAAAAACAGGCTTGCAAGGATTTGCATACGATATAAGAACAGCCATACTACCATTTGCATTTTTCTTTAACAATAAACTTTTACTCATCTCAGGAGTAGATGTAGCAGATCCAAACAATCCAGCTACATGGCAATGGATTACAAACCCAGGTGAGATAGCACTCATCTTTTTAACAGCTGCTGCTGGAATGTTCGCATTTTCTTCTGCAACACAAGGGTGGGTACTGACTAAGACATCAGGATTTGAAAGATTTCTGTTGTTGGCAGTTGTACCCTTTATGCTTATACCAAATATGACTAGTATGTGGCTTGGTATAGGTTCGGAGTATTTATCGTACGTCATAGGTTTTGCACTATATGGACTAGTCTATGTTATGCAAAAAAATAAAGTAAAAACATAGGTGCAGTGAAGCCAATACGACTAGTTGTATGAGTCAACTGCTGAAAGTTGACATAGCGTCAGCGTAGTCTTAGGGGCTTTGCCCATAAGGCGTTTATCAATAAAAACACAAAGGAGTTAAGATGAAAAAGAGTTTAGTATTATCAGTAGTAGCATCAACAATGGTTATGGCAGGAGGGACTATTGTCCCTATGGAGCCAGTAGTAGAAGCTGTTCCAGCAGTGACAGATACAGGAAGTTTTGGAGATGCACTCAAAAATGGTAAGTTTACAGCCAATATGAGAGTTTTCTATTTTGATAGAAGCTTTGATGAAGACAACACTGGTGTACCTAATACAACGGCATTGACTGCCGGTGGTATCATGAAATATGAAAGTGGAAACTATTATGGATTTAAATTTGGTTTAGCATATTACGGAAGTCATAGATTAGGAGATATATTTACAAGAGAAGAGGGAACAGGTACAAGTATCTTAGGAAGAGATGGCGAAGATCTTGCTTTTCTTGGTGAAGCATATTTGCAATATGATATAGGAAGCACTATGCTCAAAGTAGGTCGCCAACAACTCTCTACACCACTGATTCAAAATCATGATCTTAGGATCTTGCCTTCAGTCTATGAAGCAGCGATTATTCGCAACAAGGACATAGCAGATACTACGATAGAACTAGGATATGTAACAAAATATACAGGTTTTACATCAAAAGACAACACTTTTAATGATTACAATACAAAATGGGGGGAAGATGGTTTAGCGTATATTTCATTTGCCAATAAAAGTATTTCAAGCCTAACTGTTAGAGGTCAATATGTAAAAGCACTTTCAGATACAGCTACAGATGGTAGCGCCATAACAGTAGAAGATTATAAATATCTTGACGTAAAGTATAGTTTGCCATTTGGTACAAATACATACATCAAAGGTCAGTATGGTGGGAATTCTTATGTAAATGCAGATGACTCTACGCTACTTGGCGCTAAAATAGGAACAACACTATTTGATATGGTAGATGTAGCTGTACTCTATGATCAAATCTCAGATAACTCGTTTAAATCGGTTGAATCAGGTCCTATGTATTCTGATTGGCAACAAGGATATAGTAACTATGAGGCAAGTACAGCATTTGGTGGACAGATCGTAGTAAAACCACTTGATGGACTTAGTTTAAAATTTGGCTATGTTGATGTAAGTGCAGACGAGGGTAATGTTAGAGATGATTTTTCAGAATTTAACTTTGATGGAAAATATACTATCAATGACTACTCTAAAATTAGAGCACGATACTCTATTAAAGATCAGACAGATGCTTCAGACAGAGAAGATAGGGACGATTTTAGAATCATTTATTATATGAATTTTTAATACGCAAAAGATTTGTTGAATTTAAGATATAAAAATGATACACTACAACATAAAAGGAGTGTTTAAATGGCAGAATCAAAAAAGATGACATTAACAACCAAAGTTCTCATTGGTATGGGGCTTGGTATAGCAGTTGGATTATTCATTAATCTGTTAGGACTCAATGGCGAAGGCTCATTGATTAATGAATATGTGGTCAATGGATTTTTTCATATTGCAGGAAAAATGTTTGTAACAGCACTAAAAATGCTTGTTGTGCCTTTGGTGTTCTTTTCATTGATTACGGGAGTTTTGGGCATAGGTGATGTTAACTCTTTGGGAAAAGTAGGAGCTAAGTCGTTTGCTCTTTATATGCTAACAACAGCTATTGCAATAGCTCTTGCCATAGCTATTGCTGTGGTGAGTGGCATAGGGGAAGGTGTCAATATGACATCAACAGCAGTCTTTACAGCCAAAGAAGCACCAGCATTGAGTGCAGTATTTATAGATATTATTCCTAGCAATATAGTTAATGCTATGGCACTAGGTAAAATGCTACAAATCATCTTTTTCTCTATTTTAGTGGGTATCTCTATCTTGATGGTAGGGAAAAAAGCAGAACCTGCTGTGAAACTAATAGAGATAGGTAATGAGATTATGATGAAGATGGTAAACATTGTTATGGCAGTAGCGCCATATGCAGTATTTGCACTACTAGCAAAAGCCATTTCAAACCTTGGGCTTGGTCTTCTTGCCGACTTGGCTGGTTATGTTATGGTGCTTATATTTGCTTTACTGGTACACCTTTTTGTTACTTTAATGACGGTGCTAAAAGTGTTTTCAGGCATGAGTCCTTCGATATTCTTGAAAAAGATGAGAGAGACGCAAATCTTTGCATTTAGTACATCATCTTCAAATGCAACTATTCCTGTAACCCTTAGAGCAGTAACAGATAGACTAGGAGTCAATAACTCTGTCGCATCATTCACAGTGCCGTTTGGTGCAACCATCAACATGGATGGAACAGCCATTATGCAGGGGGTCGCCACAGTATTTATAGCCAATGTATATGGAGTTGATTTGGGTATTACAGGTTACTTAACGGTTATTCTAATGTCAGTATTGGCTTCCATTGGTACAGCAGGTGTTCCTGGTGTTGGGCTTATTATGCTCTCAATGGTATTTGCACAGGTAGGTCTTCCAGTGGAAGGTATAGGGCTTATACTAGGAGTAGATAGAATTTTAGATATGGTACGAACAGCAGTTAATGTTTCAGGAGATGCAGTAGTCTCTGTTATAGTTGCGAAGAGTGAAGGCAAATTAGACACAAGTATATTTAATAATCCTGATGCAGGCAAACTCACTGATGATGATTTAGATATTGATGATGCAGTAGAGCATGATATAGCCGATATGGTTAAGAAGACGCATGACAAGGTATAAATAGACAATGAATACAATAAAGTTTAATAGTCAAGCCGTTACTCCATCAAAAGTGGTGTGTGTTGGTAGAAACTATGTAGAGCATATAGCAGAGTTAAATAATGAAATACCAGAGAGTATGGTACTTTTTAATAAACCTAACTCTGCCATAACAGATACCTTGAAGTATATTCAAGAAGATTGTCGTTTTGAGGGTGAGATTTGTTTTCTCATTAAAGATAAGCAGATAGACGGTGTTGGTTTTGGACTGGATTTGACAAAAGTTGGTATCCAAAATAAGCTGAAAGAGAAAGGGTTACCTTGGGAGAGAGCAAAAGGTTTTGATGGTTCTGCTGTTTTAAGTCAATTTGTAAAGCTTAATGGCAACATCGAAACTTTAGAGATGAAGCTCTATGTTAATGATGTTTTGACTCAACATGCAAACTATGAGTTGATGATGTATAAGCCACATCATATTTTAGAAGAGATAGAGACATTTATGAGCCTAAAAGATGGAGATGTCATTATGAGTGGTACACCAAAAGGGGTGGCAACTTATAGAAAAAGTGATGTTTTTCTTGCAGAGATTTATATAGATAAAAAGTTAATCTTAAAAGAAGAATTTATAGTATATTAGTATGTAACAAATTATGTTACACTTCCAAAAAACCAAGGCAATACTTGAAAAAAATGATTAAAAATATGGATAGAGGTATCCTTTTTATGTTATTGGCTTCATTGAGCTTCGCTGCTATGGGAGGTTTTGCCAAAGTAGTGAGTCAAGTTTTACCTCCTGTAGAAGTCACATTTTTTAGAAATATTTTTGGTGTTATCTTGGTAGGGTTGGCCATTTGGAAAGTGCCGCTCAAACAAACAGGTGGAAAACCTCTTTTACTTCTTTTTCGAGGCTCTATGGGCTTCATGGCACTTTTGGCATACTTTTATATTATGGCACATATACCACTGGGAGAAGCAGTTACTTATAACAAAACATCACCGATATTTGTGGCTATTTTTGCCTATATATTTTTAAATGAAAAATTACATAAAAATGCACTATTTGCCATCGTCATAGGTTTTATGGGTATCGTTATGGTCGCACAACCTCAAGGCGGAAGCTTCGATAAGTATGACATACTGGGCATCTTCTCTGGCATAGGTGCAGCACTTGCCTATACCTCTATACGTGAACTTAGAAAATATTATGATACTCGTGCTATTGTGATGTCATTTATGGGTGTTGGTACTATAGCACCTCTTTTTTTGATGCTCATCACGCCATACATGACTGTTTCAGAAGATTTTGATTGGATGTTTGCAGAGTTCGTTATGCCTATAGGCGTAGAGTGGTGGTACGTTACAGCAGTTGGTGTTTTTGCTACGATATCTCAACTTTTGATGACTAAGGCTTATGAGCTCACTAAGGCAGGAATCGTTGGTACGATAAGTTACAGTAACATCGTCTTTGCGGTAGTGATAGGAGTGATGTTGGGCGACCCCGTACCTGATTTTTGGACAGTTTTGGGTATAATCCTAGTAATACTGTCAGGGCTACTTGTAGCCTTTTCAAAAAAGTAGCTGTATGCCCACCCTACAAAGGAATGAAATGATTTTAATAGCAGGACCGTGTGTTTTAGAGAGTAGAGACAATGTGATGCGTATAGCAGAATCTTTAAATAAGTATCATGAAGATTGTACAAAAGAGTTCTATTTTAAAGCGAGTTTTGATAAAGCTAATCGTACAAGCTTAGACAGTTTTAGAGGACCTGGACTAGAAGAAGGTCTTAAGATGCTTCAGGAAGTCAAAGAGCAGTTTGGTTATAACATTTTAACAGATGTGCATGATTATACGCAACCAGCTTCAGTATCTGAGGTAGCCGATGTACTTCAAATTCCTGCATTTTTATCTCGTCAGACAGATTTGCTTGTCGCAGCAGCCAAAACATCTGCGGTAGTCAACATAAAAAAAGGGCAGTTTTTGGCACCTGCCGCTATGGAACACTCTGTAGCAAAAGTACTTAAAACTAGACTAGCTCAACAAGCGTCAGGGCAGGGAGGAACTAAATTCCAACTCGACGGTTTTGACGGTAAAGTAAGTTATGAAAATGCAAAAAAATATAATATATGGCTTACAGAGAGAGGGTCAAGTTTCGGGTATGGAAACCTTGTGGTAGATATGCGTGGGCTTAAAACTATGCGTGAATTTGCACCTGTTATTTTTGATGCTACGCATTCTGTGCAGATGCCAGCTAGTGGCGGTGCAAGTAGTGGAGGAGATAGCTCGTTTGTTCCTTATCTTTCCCGTGCGGCAGCTGCGGTAGGTGTAGATGGTTTCTTTTTTGAAACACACTTCGACCCGAGTATCGCTTTGAGTGATGGACCAAATATGATAGAGTTAGAAAAATTAAATATACTTATAAAACAGATAGATGCTATCAGAATGATAGTAGAATAGAACTTAAGGAAGTGGAGACTTCTACCCCAAGGGCATTTCCTACGGGCAGTCCCACTAGAAATTATGGCTGAAATAAAGATATAATATTTCCATTCAGTTTAGGCTGGGAGGTGGGACTAAAGTCTCCACTTCCAAGACCCATTTTTAAAATAAAAAAGAGACAAGGAGTAAATATATGAAAACAGTAGAAGGTAATTTAAAGGTAGATACTACTAAAAAAGTAGCTATTATTAATGCAAGATTTAACCACTTTATTACAGACAGACTAGTAGAGGGTGCGGTAGATGCATACGCAAGACATGGTGGAAATGCAGATAAGCTTGAGCTTATTTTAGTACCTGGGGCGTTTGAAATCCCATTTGCATTAGACAAGGCACTTGCTTCTGGTAAATATGACGCAGTGTGTTGTTTGGGAGCAGTCATTAGAGGTGCAACACCACACTTTGATTATATATCGGCAGAAGCGACCAAAGGTGTGGCATCTGTGGCACTAAAACATGGAAAACCAGTTACCTTTGGTGTGCTTACGGTAGATACCATAGAGCAAGCCATAGAGAGAGCAGGAACAAAAGCAGGAAACAAAGGTGCTGAATCTATGGTAGGACTTATAGAGCTAATCAACCTTTATGAAGAGTTGGTATAAATGGCAACACGACACCAAGCACGTACAGCAGTTGTAGGTTTACTTTATGCTTATGATTTAGGAAATGAAAATATTGCTAATTTTTCAGATGAAATTTTGGAAGAGGGTAAAATTCGTAACAAACAAAGAGAGTTCTCTTATATTTTGTTTAATGGTACACTTGAAAATCTTGAAATGATAGATAAAGAGATAGAGAGCCATTTAAAAGATTGGGATTATGATGCCATCGGTAAAGTAGAAAAAGCCATTATGAGATTGGGTGCATTTGAGATACTTGTATCTAAAACAGATAGAGCCATTATCATCAATGAAGCAGTTGAACTTGCCAAAGCATTGGCAGATGAAAAAGCACCACAGTTTATTAATGGTGTTTTGGATGCTATAGGGAAAGAAGAGGCATAATTTGACAACAACCATGCAAAAACGTATGACGATTGATGAAGCAGTAGAACTCATAGAAAATGCTGACCTTAAAACTTTAGGGCAAATGGCACTAGCCAGTAAAAAAGAGATGCATCCCAAAGGCGTTACTACTTTCGTAGTAGATAGAAACATTAACTATACTAATATATGTTGGGTTGATTGTAAGTTTTGTGCTTTCTATAGACATGAGAAAAAAGAAGATGCTTACATTTTGACATTTGAAGAGATAGACCAAAAAATAGATGAATTGTTGGCTATTGGTGGAACGCAAATACTGTTTCAAGGCGGGGTACACCCCAAACTGGAGATAGAGTGGTATGAAGACTTGGTCGAGCATATCCATGTCAAATACCCACAAGTAACTATTCACGGCTTCTCTTCTATTGAGATAAACTATATAGCTAACCGCTCAAATATAAGTATTACTGAAGTTCTGACACGACTTAAGGCAAAAGGACTTTCTTCTATTCCTGGTGCAGGTGCAGAGATACTCTCAGACAGAGTAAGAGATATCATCGCACCTAAAAAACATGACAAAGATGAGTGGCTAGAGGTGCACAGACAGGCACATAAACTAGGTATAAAATCAACAGCTACGATGATGTACGGTACAGTGGAAACTACACGTGAGATAGTAGAACATTTTGACCATGTGCGTAAGCTTCAAGATGAGACAGGTGGGTTTAGAGCATTTATTATGTGGTCATATCAGAGTGACAATACAGAGCTAAAACGAGAATTGCCAACTATTAGCAAGACGACTCCAAATCAGTATTTGAGATATTTAGCAGTAGCTAGACTCTTTTTGGATAATGTACCAAACATACAGAGTTCATGGGTCACACAAGGCTCTTACATAGGTCAAATGGCACTTCTTTTTGGTGCAAATGATTTAGGTTCAACGATGATGGAAGAGAATGTCGTCTCTGCGGCTGGAGCCAAAAATGAGATGAACCAAGATGAGATGATAAGACTCATCAAAGATATAGGCGAAAGCCCAGCAAAACGCAATACTGCGTATGATATTTTGGAACGATATTAAAGTTTTACAAGACACACTATCGTGTGATTAATTAGGAAGAACAAATGAAAAAATTATTGATTTTATTATTACTATTACAAGGAGCATTAATGGCTGCAACGGTTAAAGAGATTAAGGTTAAGGATGTTTCAGTTCCTGTTGTTTTTGAGGGGGGAAATTATATCCCTATTGTATCTATTCAACTTGTGTTTAAAAATGCTGGACATTTGAGCAATACAAAAGATGGTTTGGCTGATATGTCTGCCAAACTACTCAATGAGGGTACTTCAAAAGATGGAAGCGTTGGGTTTGCTACCAAGCTTGATGCTCATGCTGTAGATATTGGGGCTAGTGTGGGGCGTGAAAGTTTCAACATAGAAGTCTCAGCACTCAAAAGTGAATTTCCTTATGCCATAGAGCGTCTAAAAGAGTTGCTCAAAGACCCAAACTACACTAAAGAGGCAGTAGATCAGATTAAGCGTCAAAAGATAGGTTGGCTTACACAAAAAAAGAGTGATTTTAACTACATAGCAGCTTCTAAGTTGCGAGAGGTTATCTTTAAAGGTTCTGCTTTGGCAAAACCTTATAATGGCACATTTGAGAGTGTAGAGAGTATCTCTCTTGAAGATATGAAAAGCTTTTTGGCTTCACATTTGGGCTACAACAATGTTATAGCCGTAGTAGGAGGAGATATCTCTCTTAAAGAAGCAAAAAATTATTTGAGTGAAATTCTTGAACTTTTTCCTAAAGTAGAGACAAAAGAGATTGAAACTCTTGCTGCTTCAGATAAAAAAGAGGTGGTTCTTAGTGATGAAGAGACGCAACAAGCTTATATTTATTTTGCTGCACCGTTTCACTATTCATATAAAGAGAAAGACCAATATAAAGCTAAAATAGCAGAGTATCTTCTTGGTGGTGCAGGTTTTGGTAGCCGTTTAATGGAGGAGATTCGTGTAAAACGTGGACTTACTTATGGGGTTTATGCTCATCTTATACGCTCTAAATCAGTTTCATATGTGAGTGGATATTTACAAACAAAACTCTCAACTCAAGATGAAGCTAAAAATCTAATACAAGAGGTAGTAGATGCCTTTGTTGAGAAAGGCATAACGGCAAAAGAGCTTGAAGCTACAAAGAAATTTTTATTAGGTTCAGAACCTCTTCGTACAGAAACACTCTCTCAAAGACTTCACCGAGCTTATAATGAATACTATTATGACAGACCTTTGGGCTTTAGTAAAGAGCAGTTAAAACATATAGAAACAGTTACACTTGAAGAGATGAATGACTTTATCAAATCTCATAAAGAGTTGTCAGATCTTTCATTTTCTATTGTGACAAAGAAGTAGTTACATTTGCAAATAAACGGTGTTGTGGGGGCACAACACCCTACGGATGACATGCAATTTTGTATTTTTATCATATGTAAATAATTCAAATAACAATAAAAATTCATAAAACCATTTTAAATTTTATCATACACACAAACCCGTAGGGTGTTGTCCCCCGACAACACCACAAATCCAAATAACAATAAAAATCCGTCAAACATAATCATATTCAAATACCAAAAAATATTACAATTTGACATATTTTTCTTCTCTTTCTGAAATTTTTGTATAATAAGCGAAACAAAGGAGTAGGAGATGGAAGAATCTAAACAACTGTTTCAAAAACTAAAAATACACTCATTGCTTGACCTTGCACTCATAATTCCTAGCTCTTATAACGATACAACCCTCTCGATTTTATTGGAGTTAGGCAAGTTAAATACACTTGAAGCAAAAGTTTTAAATAGTAGCATCTATAGAGGAAAACTTCGTATTACTTTTAATCTTTCAGAGTCAAACAGACAACTATCTTCCACTTTTTTTAAAACAACACCTTATCATCACAAGCTTTTTGAAGTGGGTTCAAACCATGTAATACAAGGCAGACTGGAAGAGTATAAAGGTTATTTGCAAATGTCGCAACCTAGGTCCATTAAAGAGGTAGGCAAGATAACACCCAAATACAAAACAGTCATAAAAGATAGTGAGATAGCTTCTCTTATAGAGTGTTATGTAACAGAGAGAAATCTTTTTAATGAAGGCTTAGATAGCAAAGAGGTGGCAACTCTTCTTCGTGTGCATTTTCCAAAAAATATAGAAGATGTTTATTTGAATGGTGCATTTAAAGAGGAGACAGTAAATGTACTTAAATTTGTAGAAGCCTTCAATCACCTTAAAAAGCTAAGAGGTAAAAGAGCAGATTTTCCTGCACTTAGAGCATTAAATGGAGATGAAAAATCTTTTATAAAACATTTGCCTTTTGTCTTAACGCAAGAGCAACAAAAAGTCATAGCCCAAATCAAAATAGACTTAGCTTCAGAAGAGAAAGCAACTAAGCGTATGGTAGTAGGAGATGTAGGGTCTGGTAAAACAGTAGTCATTTTAGCTTCAGTTATGATGGCATACCCGCATAAGAGTATCTTAATGGCACCTACTTCACTTCTTGCTTTGCAACTATATGAAGAGGCAAACAAATATTTGCCAAAAGAGGTGAAAATAGCTTTAGTGATGCAGGGTAGAGATAAGGGTGACTACACTCAGGCAGATTTTGTCATAGGCACACATGCACTTATATATAAAGAGGATTTACCACAAGCTTCCCTTGTAATGGTAGATGAGCAACATCGTTTTGGTACAAAGCAGAGGCAGAGTTTGGAGGCATTGGTAAGCAAAGATGAGAGAAAGCCCCATTTTATACAGTTTTCTGCAACCCCTATACCTCGAACACAAGCCATGATGGAGTCAGAACTGTTAGATGTAAGTCTTATTACCACTACCCCTTTTGAACGAGAGGTGCTGACAAAAACCATAGGCAAACAAGATTTCCCTCATCTTCTGAAACATATTGAAGATGAAATAGCACAACAACATCAAGTGCTTATCATTTATCCTTTGGTTGAAGAGAGTGAGGAAGTACCTTATCAATCTTTAAAAGAGAGTCGAGAATTTTGGGAAAAGAAGTTTAAAAATGTTTATGTAACACACGGAAAAGACAAACATAAAGAGGAAGTGCTGTTAGAGTTTAGAAAAAAAGGAAATATACTTTTAGCTACTACCGTTGTGGAAGTAGGTATTTCTCTGCCCAAATTGACCCTTATCGTCATTGTAGGAGCAGAAAGATTAGGACTTGCCACATTGCATCAGCTTAGAGGAAGAGTAGGGCGTAATGGCTTAAAGAGTTGGTGCTACCTTTACTCAAACAGTGTTAAAAACTTTAGGCTAGAACGCTTTACCCAAACCACTAACGGATTTGATATTGCAAAACTAGATTTGAAGTTTCGTGATAGTGGCGATATATTGGATGGTACCATACAGAGTGGTCAAAAATTTAAGTGGTTAGATATGGGAGAAGATGAAGAGGTGGTAGCTGTAGCTAAAAGTAGGCTAAACAGTATCACGTAGGGTGTTGTGTCCCCACAACACCGTTTATTTGCAAAGGTAAAAATTGTCTATTAATAGAGCCCAAATTTCCCATCTGCTCTTTTGTACATGACTCTCATCAAGCCTTCTTCATCGTTAAATACTATGAATTGTCTTTTTTTCTCTGTTTTGAGCATATTTATAGCTTCATCAAAATCAAGTGGTTTATGAAGTTTCAAGTCCATAGGAATAATCTCTAACTCTTCATTTGATGAATATTCTCCTACCGCTTCTGCTTCTGCTCCCAAATCTTTAAAGCTCATAATACGGTGACCTTTAATCTTGTCTGCATGGCGTCTAAGTGATTTTTTTACTCTCTCTATGGCAAGGTCTATGGCAGCATAAACATCTTTGTCTGATTGGGTAATAACGATGGTATTTTTATCTTTTAAGTTAACTATGAACTCTACATCAAATCCCTTTTTGCTATTTGCTGAGATTATAGTGCTTCCTGATATAATATCGAGATGATATTTGTTTAATCCATCTAGTGCAGAATCTGCGTATAACTTGATAGTTTCAGTAAGATCAAAATGTCTTCCCGTGATACTTTTGTTCATAATCCTATCCTTCGTATTTAAATATAGATATAAGTATATATCTATTCTTAATTGTAACTTAACAAGCTTAATGAAGAGTAAACGAGAGAGGGTAAACCCCTATAGTTTTTGAAGAGTTCTGCGATGATAAGTGATATATGTTAGGCTTGAATCTTTATATGTAACATAAACATCTACAATGATATGCAGTGAGTCGGGTGTCACGATTGGAAGTTCATTTAGAATATCATCACCACATACCAAGCCATTTCCTATGTAGGCGATGTGCGTTTCTATGCTATATCCATCACCATCACCTATAAGATCATCTATAAAATTACCTATATGCCCATTTATGTTTTTAGCACACTCATCAACTGTAGAGTCATTTGCAGTTGCAGCCATGATGGCGAGTTCGGTATAACTTCTTGCATAGAGGGCAGCTTGTTCTTTTTTGTATTGCATGGTGGTTGTTTTTACAGATTTACCGGAAATGTTTAGTATAAATGCACCTACAGTTGCCATAATAAGAATGACAAAAATAGCTGTTAACATAGAGAATGCTTTTCTCATCTTATGACCGCCTTCTCTTTGCATGAGGTGACATTGCTGTCGCCCATAGGCTCTATGACACATATTTTAAAACGAACGGTGTCACCTTTTCCTGTAAATCTAAAAGATGTAACATTGGTTACTAGAATAGATGATTCTCCATTGGCATAACTAGAGGGGGCATTTGTATTCCATGGTTGATAGTTGTAGTGAAGTGTCAAATCGTAAATGGCATCTCCCTCTTTGAACCCTCTGTTGGTAAGTTCAGATCCAGTAACTGTTGTAGGCACTATGGCATAAGCACTCCAAACCAATTTATATTGGTCTCTCATCATTTTTGCTCTATTGTCTTCAAGATCTATAGAGGTACCAGTGCTAATTGAATATACAGGAGAGATGCAACTACTATTTGTAAAACCCATACACTCTGCGGCATAGTTTTTGCTTGGAGCATACTGATGTCCTGCAAAGATGATGGCCGCACTAGCTATGTTTTTAGTTGCACCACTGAGATTTATAATAATACTGTTAGTTAGATATAAGTTAGAGCCTGGTGTATATATTTTGGTTCTGGTTGTAAACGTTGAGCGAACATCACAAAAACCACTCCAGCCAGGTTTACTTGCAGCGCTGAAACTGTCGTTGTCGTAAGCTATCCACTCTAGCACGGTGTGGGTTTCTCCATCAGTAGAGCGTAGTTCGTCTAGGGGTTTAAAGGTAGTACTGTCTGGCACTCTGCCTATCACAGAACTGGAGATGCGATAAGAGAGCCTGTTACCTATTTGCATAGCGGCTAACTCTGACTTCATGTTAGCATGATAGAGCGATCTTTGGACTATATAGCTTTCATAGACTTGAGCTATGATTGAAGAGCTTATGGAAGCGACAATGCCTAAAATGACAATGACGAAAACAAGTTCAAGCATGGTCAAGCCATTTCTAAAAGAGTTAAATGTTTTATTCATTAGTAGAAAACCCTCTTTGCAAGCTCGTAAGAGCCTATGTTGCAAGAAAATGCTCTCAATACTATAGTTTTTTCCAGTTCAGGTATTGAGTTCCCATCAGGGGTTAGGCTCCCACTAGTTAGGGTGACGGTAATTCCTTTTATGTTAGTAGTAAAAAGAGGCAAGACTGGTAAAAGGAAAAAAGGGTTGCTATAGATAACTACTTCTCCACTTCTCCAGTCTCCTAACTTTATTGAATCGTTAAGATAGGTGACTGTGGTTGAGGTGTTTATAGTATCTAATAAATCTTGTACTCCATCTACTTTCTGTCCACCAGTGGCAAAAAGATCATCTATATCATCATTAATGCCAAGGTCATCCAAATCAGAGCCTAATAAAACAGAAGCATTTGGGTTATCAGTGCTTGCGGTAGGAGAATATTTTCTATATTTGCCACCATCTCTAACTGATAGATTGACATCTCCAAGTGTTTTTAGTATATATACGCCTATGGATGAGTCGGTATTTTGTTCATCCCACTCTCTGGAGAGCATAAGGTTTATGTTTGAAGAGGCTGCTGCTATGGCTTCTTGTTGCAAAGCAACATATCCGCTACGCTGTGCTTGGCTTATGAGGTTTGGTACACTCATAAGCGTAATACCTATAATCACAAGAGCAAAAATGAGTTCTATCATTGCTATGGCTTTGCGACTTTGGTTTACTTTGTAGTCTATGCTTTTCATCTAAGCTACCAATCCAATCTTTTTGATTTTTTATAACTAGAGTCGATATTTATAATATATCCAGTTTCACCCTCTCCAGACCACTTAGCTTGGTTGGTACCGTCTATAAAACGGACTTTATAGAAAGGTGTAGGTGCAAACAGACCGTCTTGGTTGTAGATGAGCCATTTACTTGTAGTGCTGCTTAACTCTAGTGGAACTGTCATGGGTCGCAAAGTGCTGTTTGCTATAACAGTTATGTTTCCATCTATTCCTCCACTCTCGATACTGGCAGCGGCAAAGGCGATTCCATTAATGCTTGGAGAAGCTAGACCCTCAAATACTGTTCCTATATTAATGCTCACATTACCATCACCTCTAGCCATGCTATGATTCAAAGAGAGCCACCAAGCTGGTTCGTTTGTCTCTCCGAGAGCAGTATCTATGCCAAAGTCACTACACTTAGGGTCAAGAATCCCACCAATAATCCCACGGTAATCACAATATACATTTACCTCTATGGGTGTTCTAATGTAAGCCTCTGTCACATCTTCATAAAAGTATTTGGAAGCTTTTGTTTTTCCATAATACATAGTCGCATGGTGCTGAATTGGAGTCATGAGCGGTAGAAGTGGTATGGGTTGAACTATAAGATTTGCGATTGGTCCAATAAAATATCCTGTTATGATGGTTGCATTGCTATCAGGCATTGTTAGAGGATACTTATATTTTGAGGTTATATTTATGTCAAGATTGGTGCGATAGACATGAAAAGGGTTGACACTAGTGCTAATATCTCTTGAGAAGTTAAACTCAAGAGGATAAGTCTCCTCATCCCATGAAATATCTTTTACTCCAAGCTTAAAGCCTATCTGTTTCTCATTTACGCCAGACACTTCGGCAAAAGGAAGGTTAACTCTTTGAGCAATGCTAACATTGTTTTCATAATAATACTTAAAAGGTTCCATATCTTCGATACCTTCGATATTTACGACCTCTTCTCTAAAGTTTGCTGTTATAAAGCCGTATTTATTGTGCGCTTCTATTCGCACGTTAACTCTGCCAGCCATAAGGCTTCTCTCTTCTAGCCCAATATTTCTTTTTGCAATGTAGGTAAAGTTACTATCTGGACCAGTATTGTTTGTGACGTCTAGGTATGTAAATGCGAAGTGATGTGGTATAAATGTAACCATTTGTTCCCCACAAATATATGTGTGTCTAGGACTGATACAATCCATAGGGGTATCATCGTTATCTATGGCAGACCAGTTTCCATCATAAACGTGAACTTTTACTTTGCCTACATCACTATAGTTAAGATTAAGAACATCTTGGGCTATTATTGGGTTTATTATAGGAAGCATAGATGATAAGCCACCTACCATATATGATGGCAATACAAATGGTAATTGTTCAAGTGTTCCAGGAATTATATGCGGTGTAAGTGTTGCCAAACCACTTAGTCCAAATACCAAATCTACTATATCATTTTTAAAGTATTTGATTGCATTTGGTCTTATACCAATATTAAGATTATAATCGTATATAGTGTTGTATTCAAGATTAGTGGGTGCATCATCATCTGTATCATTTGGATTTGATTTTTGGTTTATGGCTCTTAATGACACTCCATACTCCATGCCAGAACGCAGAAGCTGCTCTTCGTTCGGAATTATAATACGCTTAATAGGTATTTCGTCCGGAAGTGGAGGAGGATCCATACCCAAATCGTATATGTCCAAATCAAACTTGTCAGGTCTGATGGCAAAGTCGTCAGTAGAATATAGAAGTCGTGACACAGGGACAGTGTCAGTGTCAATGTATGTAGGATTGATAACACACTCATAACACTTTCTGGGAGTTACTGTTCTGGGTATTCCAGGTATAAAGTCAGTAGTTGTTGTAGCTGCAGGAGTAGGCGCACAAGCTATAGCACATCTATTATAGGTCGCTTCACCAAAGGTTTGAAAAGCTGGGGTTGTTGCAATTCTTATTGCTATTTCTGCTAAAGCTTCAAGCTGGGCAAGATTTACCCCACTCGCAATTCCCAGCAACGCCTCAACTAACGCTGGAAAAGTTAAGCTACCACCAGAACCTATTGTCGTAAATGCAAATTTAAGAATAACGTTAACCAGATTTTGATTAATATTTATTTGTGTCGAAATTTCTTCTAAAGTTATAGGTATAATTTCACACATTACATCATGTGGTGCTTCAGGCCTAATACAGAATGGAAGTGTTTGTGCTAGGAAAGGATTGAGTACGTTAAGATATAAATGAGGGTCAGCAATTTGCATAGCAAATGCATGACCCATACTTGGCTTATAAGGTATTCTTATTTCAGCCGATGCAGAGACTTGCCCAGGTGGAATGTCTATGAATAAAGGGGAGGGGTAGGGGTTGACGGGATCAAGATAGCTTGGTTCGTTGATACGTTCGAAGGTAGGGTTTAGTACGATGCCGATAGGCTTTAGTGCGGCAGGAGTTAGAACTGGCATAAAAGTACCGGTTAGATAATAAGGTATGATAGTATAAGGAACCCAAAGAGGAATCGGAATCACAGTAGGTATGCCAGTAGGAGATATAGAAGGAAGAGGCGTAACAATAACAGGTGCAAATACTGACGCTCCTACTAGTGGCGTAACATGAACTCCTGTAATTGTTGTAAGTTCACCTGCTACTTTGGTTTGAATCACTTTAGTTGTGCCAGCATTGTAGAGATCTATAGAGATGAGATTGTCTACAATATCTGCATTTAGAGCAGTGAATGTTATAAATAAAAACATGATTTTAAAATATTTTATCATAAATATAGAACCTCCTAGCTTTATGCAATTTATTATTATAGCATACAATTGAGCAAAATAAAGATGATTAATGTTATCAATTTGTGTTATAATAAATAAAAACCACTAAAAAGGTGTAATTTTTATGAAAAGATTGGCTTTTACAATGTTAGAATTGCTAATAGTTATAGTTGTGCTAGGTATTTTAGCTACATTGGCTATACCAAGAATGGAGCGCGATGTACGCCAAGAGGCCAAAGATAACATTCTCTCAGCACTTAGATACACACAGCACCTTGCACTTGTAGATAACAAAACAAACCTAAGACGACAGCTCCTTACACATGCAGATGGCACAACATCCCTAAGAGATCTTGACTGGCAACAGACGTTGTGGACAATGGGTTTCTCGCGTTATTTCAATAGCAATAACAAATATTTTTATACCATATCATCCAACACTAACTACGGTCTTGCTGTAGATAAGCATGAAACAGCCATGGACCCTGCCAACGGTAAATATATGTATCACTTGCCTATAGATAGTGAGATTAGGGTAGACGAAAGTCCAAATATCTTTATTGGTAAAAAATATGGAGTAAATAGTGTGGTATTTAGTGGGGGATGTGGGCCAGAAAAATACATAGCTTTTGATTATTTGGGACGACCGTTTAAAAGTGGAATTTTTACTGCAGTTACTCCTTATGCTGGATACATGACATCTAATTGTTATATAACAGTTGGGTTTGAAGAGAGCAGTGCTGCCGAGATTGTTTTTACCATAGAAAAAGAGACAGGGTTTGTAAGTGCGTCATAAGCTCTTTGCTTTTACTGTTAGTTTACTCTTTACAAAGAGACAGCTTTTTAAAGGTTTTATCTAATTTAGGTAGAACCTAATACGCTTTTTACATATTTTGAGCTATTATATATTTTAATTACATTAAATAGATGAGGTAAACCATGTTACATTTGAAGAATATTTGTCTAGCTTCTATAGTTTTAGTGTTTCTTTTTACAGGCTGTTCAAAGAAAGATGAAGTTACAGAGTTCAATAAACCAGCACTATATTGGTATAAACAGATAAGCAGTGCAGTAGGCAAAAAAAATATGGATAAAGCTGATGCGTATTATATCTCTTTGAAAAGTGAACATATGAATTCTCCACTAATGCCAACAGCCATAATGATATTGGCTCATGCCCATATGGATAAAGAAGAATATCTCTTGGCTAACTACTATTTAGACGAGTATAACAAGCGTTACGGAGAAGAGGGAAGTTACGAGTATGTAGAGTTTATGAAACTTAAAGCTTCATTTCTTGGCATACAAGATGTATATAAAGACCAAAAGCTTATTATGGACAATATTTACAATGCCAACATATACCTTACTAGATACCCAGGGTCAGTATATGCACCATTGGTAAACACACTACTTGCCAGGCTACAGATGAGCCAATATTTGTTAAATGAAAATATTGCATCTCTCTATGATCGTACAGGTAAGCCAAAAGCGGCAAAGATATATAGAGATAAAAACAGTAACTCTGTTGTAGAATTGACTGATATAGAAGCACCAAAACAAGGGATTATCGGTAAGATTTTTTATTAGCCAATTGTAGAGGCAGATTTCATATCTGCCCTAATTTGCATATATGTTACATGGGTAGATATGGAATCTGCCCCTACAAATAAAATCAAATAAAACTCAATAAATATATACTATTAAAGGATTAAAATTATGCAACTTAGTGATTATGATGCATTTCCAGCCACCCTACCAATTG
>JAUXGC010000104.1 GCA_030622375.1 Sulfurovum sp. | reverse complement strand
TAAATTAAAAAATAATGTAGTTAAAGTAAAAATGATGGCTAAGCATGAGATGTCAACATATAACCAGGCAGAAAAGAAAACAGGGGATAGAGAAAATGCAAATTTTATCACTCATATCTCTGGTACTGTAAATGATAAAGTAGTAATCGATATCTCTACGAGTCAGTTCTTATCTAAAAACCCTATCTTTAAATTTGAATTTAAAGGTGATGAGTTTAAAAAAGGCGATACGTTTATTGTGACTTGGACAGATAGAAAAGATAATACTAAAACTGAAGAAGTTAAAATTAAGTAAAGGAGTTCTTATGAAAAAAATTATTATAGCTCTTTCTACTTTGACAGGTTTGCTTTTTGCGAATGACGCAGCCACTCTAAAACAGGAAATAGTGAAAGTGGAAGAGCCAGCTAAAAAAGCAGAGTATATGCCAGAGTTTGAAAAAGTAACTATAGCAGGTGCAGAGATATATGTGCTTGGTGATGATATGGATGAAGCCATTGAAGAAGGACAACTTGACCAGTACTGGTTTACAGAGCTCATTAATAGCGGTAACCCACTTCCTGAAAATATTACAATTGTTGATTTAAGAACTGAAGAGAGATATAATGCTGAACATATTAAGGGTGCAATAAATATTACCTTTGATGATGAAACTGAGAAAATGGATCTCTCAAAGTTACCAAAAGATGGACTCATCGTATTTCAGTGCAGAAAAGGAATGAAATCAATCAATGCTAGAACCACACTTGATGATGATTTGGCTGAGAGAGTATTTATTTTCGATGCTGTGTACAAGTGTGATGACAAGTATAAAAACTGTATATTAACAGCGAATGAGGCTTTATAGTCTATGAGACAAGAGAGCTTAAACTCTTTTGTCTTCTAAAACATTATGATGCAAAATATAGTAAAAATATTAATAGCCATATCATTTTTATTCACTACGGGGAATGCAGGTGATATTGATGTTAATAAATTGCTAAATCAAGCTAAAGAAAATAGTAAGAAAATACTCATTTTTGTACACTCTCCCAACTGTTCATACTGCAGACGTATGGTAAGTCAAAATTTTCAAGATAAAAATATTTTAAATATACTGAAAAAATATTTTATTCTGCTTGATATAGATATAAGAGAAGAAGGTACAGTAGTATATAAAGAGTTTAGAGGAAATAAAAAAGAGTTTGCCGACCATATAGGTGCTGTTGCAGTACCTGCCACACTCTTTATGAATCAAAATAGTGAAGTAGTTTATGGTTTTATAGGGTATAGAAATATTGATGAATTTTTAATTGAATTGAAATATATTACCTCAAAAAGTTATAAAGAAGTATCTATAGAAGAATTTAATGAAAATCTGGAGTTTAAAAAAGATGAGTAATCTAGAGTTTAAAGAGCTGGAAAAAGTGGAGAATATCCAAAAAGTTGTTAAAAATCTTTTTGAAGTAGAGCTAGATATATCTGGAGGTTGGGGGTATGATGATAAGAGCGCTGTTATCATCCATGCTCTTGAGATACCTATAGGACAGTTTATGAATCTATTTGTAACACTTAGAACAAATCTAGAGATGAACTTTAACAAAAATCCAGATGAACGATATGGTGGGATAAATCTTTCTGCACTAGAAGAGAAAAGTGTGGAGAAAAATGGTGACAGATATGATATCGCCATATTTGAAATATCTGCAATAAATGAAAAAAGATATGCTGAGTTCATCAAAGAGTATAAAGAGAACTATGGCAAAAAAACATTTGAGCTAAATAATCATTTCAGTAGACGAAAAGAGGCTAGGCTCACAAGAGTGGTTGAGTGTTGGTTCTTGCAGGAGACCGAAGATGCAAAATAGAGGAAAAATTTTAAAACTATTTATATCTGAGTCTGGAAAAAAAGGGAGAGTTGAACAGTCGCAGCTCTCGTTGGATTTAAATGGTGTCTTAAATGATAAGTTCTACGGTAAAGATGTAGAGAGGTCCGTGCTTATAACATCGGAAGCTAGCTATAGGCTGGCAAAAGAGCGTTCTATTTATATAGATTATGGAGAGCTTGGAGAGAACATAGTTGTTGACTTTAATCCCTATGAATTTCCACAAAATTTTCAGATACAGATAGGA
This sequence comes from Sulfurovum sp., assembly GCA_030622375.1. Lineage (GTDB taxonomy): Bacteria > Campylobacterota > Campylobacteria > Campylobacterales > Sulfurovaceae > Sulfurovum. The sequence goes on along the minus strand of JAUXGC010000104.1, from coordinate 2,988 downwards.
GAGGTTATACTGCAGACAAGTCAACGTTGTACACTATGTAAAAGCTTGGCAGAAGTAGATAGTGCCTTGCCAAAATTATTAAAAAATGACAGAGGCGTATTCGCAAAAGTAGTTAAGGCAGGTACTATTTATAAGGATTCACACGTTATATATGGGAAGATAAAATGAAACATACAATATTGTGGGGCATGGCAGTTGCTTTAGCTCTTACATTGCTTACCGCTAATACAGAAAAAGCATTTGATTATAAACTCTCACCTAAAAAAGTTTCTACCAATTTGTGGTGCTTTTTTGGAGCGATAGAGAAACCTACAAAAGAGAATGCTGGGAATATGGTAAATACCTGCTATGTAAAAACAAAAGATGGATACTTAGTGCTGGATACTGGCCCATCGTATCAATATGCTCTTCAGGCATACAATGTTATGAGTAAAATAGAGAAGCTTCCTGTGAAGTATGTTATTAATACTCATGAGCATGATGATCATTGGTTAGGAAACAATTTCTACAAAAAAGAGTTTAATGCAACACTTATCGGACCAGAGAGTATTAACAGCGAATATCAAGAGGGTGTTCCAACAAGAATGCATGCTATCTTGCCAAAGAGTGCCATTAAAGATACGCACATAGTCAAGCTTGACAAGACGATAAATAAAAGGTTTAGCTTGGAGTTGGGCGGAGAAAAATTTGATATTATCCCTATAGAGATTAAAGCACATACCGATAATGATATTATTGTCTATATGCCGGAGAGGAAGATACTTTTCGCCGGTGATCTTGTGATGAATGGGAGAATAACATCAGGAAGAGATGGTAGTGTTATGGGACAAATTAAAGCTCTAGAGATGATGGAGAAGTTAGCGTGGGATATTATGATACCTGGGCATGGGTTTATTGTTGATAAAACGGCAATGGATGAGTCAAAACTCTATTTTAAATTACTAAAGAGTAGAGTGCTTGAGGCGATAGAGAATGATGTTGAGGCAACAGAGATAAATGAGGTTGTAATACTAAAAGAGTTTAAAGACAAGGCGATGTATGAGATACTAAATCCCCGCAATGTTAGTTCTGCTTTTGATGAATTAGAGATGTTGGAATAATTGATATCAGAGGTAGGACTACAATCCTGCCTCTGATATAGCCTCAGTTCTTGCATGTGCCATGAGTGGTTCAAATACAAGTTTTAGGTTTCCATTGTTCATGATGTCATCCAAAGCATAAAGTGTTAATCCTATACGGTGGTCTGTGAGTCTATTCTGTGGATAGTTATAGGTACGTATCTTTTCAGAACGTGAACCAGTACCTACTTGAAGTTTTCTTTGGCTTGAAGTTTCATCGAGTTGTTTTTGAAGTTCTGCTTCATAGACTCTTGCTTTAAGTACTTTCATCGCCTTGGCTTTATTTTTATGTTGTGACTTTTCATCTTGAATGGCAGCTACGATTCCTGTAGGAATGTGTGTTAAGCGCACTGCAGAGTCAGTAGTGTTAACAGATTGACCTCCACAGCCACTTGAGCGATATACGTCCATTTTGATGTCATTTGGCTTGAGATCTACCTCTACATCATCTACTTCAGGTATGACGGCTACAGTAATGGCTGAAGTATGCACACGCCCTTGTGTTTCTGTATCTGGTACACGTTGTACACGATGTATGCCACCCTCGTATTTAAGTACAGCATAGACACCTTCTCCAGAGATCTGTGCGATGAGCTCTTTATATCCACCTGAGGTACCGTCACTGCTACTTATGATCTCCATTTTCCATCCTGCCTGCTCTGCATAGCGGGAATACATTCGGAAAATATCTGCAACAAACAGTGCCGCTTCATCTCCCCCCGCACCTGCTCTCAGTTCGAGTAAAATATTTTTGTCATCATTCCTGTCTTTTGGAAGCATAAGTATCTTTATTTCACTCTCCAGTGCAGGAAGCATAGGTTCCAGCTCTAAGAGTTCCTCTTTTGCAAGATCACCCAGTTCAGCATCTCCAAGAAGTTCTTTATTTTCTTCTATGGCACCCGAGGTTTCTATATACAGGTTTGCTTTTTCTACAATATGGCTAAGTCCTGACTGCTCTTTGCTGAGTTCTGTCATCCTAGAAATGTCACTGGCAATATCCGGAGAACTTAGAAGTTTGGTAATTTCGTTGTGTCTATTGATGAAGGGTTGAAGTTTTTCTTTGAACATAGGCGTTCTTTGTGTTGGATTGTAAGATATCAAAATAGGGTTAGTCGCAAAGACCAACCGCTTAAAGAGTAAAACTGCTTATGTAGCTTCTATTTTGTTTATCATTTTGTGCAGACGGCTTACTTTTCTAGCAGCTGTTGTTTTTTTGATGAACCCTTTACTTACTAGAGAGTGGATCTGTTTATTAGCTACTGCGAATGCCGCTGTTGCTTTAGTTTTGTCTTCTGCCTCTACAGCCTCATGGACTGCTTTAGTAATGTTTTTAATTCTTGTTCTGTAGTATCTGTTTCTTTCAGTTTTTACAGCAGTTTGCAAAATACGTTTTTTTGCTGATTTATGTTGTGCCATAGGTAAATTCCTTTTAGGTATATTGTTGCCACCCGTCTATAGAGTGAAATTAGTTCGCGAATAATAGCTAAAAAAAGATTAAATATTTATTAAAACTACTTGTGAACCTTGTTTATTTTATACCCTTTTGCCCTTAACTGTGCTAGTATGCCATATTTTCCACCAAGGTGACCAGCACCTATGGCAAAAAAGTAAGAGAATTTTGTTTTATTTTGAAGTAAAATATCCATTCTCTGAACGAAACGGTTATTTCGTTCAGTGAGCAAACCGTCAGTCAGTATTTTTTCTAATTTATTAAGTTGTATATTTTTTGAGCTAAACTTTTTTTGTATTTCAAAAAATCCTTTGGATTCTCCCCCTTTATACCATCTTCTAAGAGCTTTTTTGTATTTGAGGTCTGTACCTTGTTTTATGCCTAAAACAATCAGGAGCTCTTGTTCTTTTTTTGTAAGTT
>JAUXGC010000103.1 GCA_030622375.1 Sulfurovum sp. | reverse complement strand
AGTGATTATAATTGTCGATTTTCAACCTACTCATCATAAAATAAAATATGAAAACCTTATAATCTAACATATTTTATAACGTTTATCGCTGTAGCGACGTTTAGAGACCTCTTTTTTGTACCCTCCAATAGAAAACCTTATAAAATGTGCTATATAGGAGATTTTATAATGAAATAGACAATCTCCCATGTCAACTCCCTACTTTAAAAAGCCCATCACTTTTGCATCTGCCATTTCAGAAGAAGTGATCAATTCATCAAGGGCTTTTTTGAGTTCTTTGTACTGTTTGTCATGCTTCCTGTCTATTTCTATAATTTGTTTTGCTAGGGCATTGTAGTGCTTGGAAAACTCTCTAAGTTTTGTGAAAGTTCGCATGATATTTTTACTTATTTCTATGGCTATAGAACTATTGATCACAGTAGCTAACATATAGATACCTTGTTCTGTAAAAGCATAAGGTAAAGCTCTAGTTTTAGAAAAATTTGCGGTGCCAATTTGGCTCCTCAAAATTGCAAACTCTTCTTTTGTGGTAATAAACATAAAGTCATCATCATTGAAACGTTCAATATTTCTTTGAACCTGCCTTTTTAAATATTTTGTTTCTACGCCATAAAGTTCTGCCAGGTCTCTATCTAACATTACTTGTTTACCCCGTAATGTCAAGATATGAGAACTTATCTCACCTTGTATTACCAACTCATCCATAACAAACTCCTATATGATATAGAAGTATTGTAATATATAAAATCCTTTAGCGTTAAAAGTATGTCAAATTGACATACTTTTGAGTTAAAATACCTTTATGTTATAAATAACATACAAACCCGTAAGTCATCATAACTCACCTTTCCATCCAATGCTTCATATACCGGCTTTAAACGCAATATGCCATCTTCTGAAAAGTTCTCTTTTAAGTTCTTAGTTTTTAATTTTAAGACTGCATCATCTACACGTACAAAGAGTTCATATTCAGGTTTATATTTATTAATATCTAACTCAGGGTTTTCTTCTTTAATACGTGCTAAATGTTGAACGATGGTACTTTTACCCAACCCTCTGTTAATAGCTAGTTTCACGAGCGTATCTGATTTTTCTATGAGATTTTTTGTTTTTGTGTACGTAGGTGTGACATAGGCAGAGTGTGAGGGTTTGCCCTCTTTGATGTTTTGTATCTCTTCATCTATCTTCTCTTTACTCACTACACCGCCTAAAGTTGAGATATGACTCTCAAAGATACTTTCCAAACGTTCTTTAGAAAAAGAGTCCAAAGCATCTGAAGCTTTTTGGGAAGCCTCCTTAATGCGCTCATCTACATGTAAAATGAGTGGGTCTACACGTAGTGCCATAGGGTTTAGTCCCATCAATCGTAAACCCTCTATATTTTTAATACGTGAAAGTGCCACATACCCCTGCCCTGTTTCAAAGGTTTTAGAAAGGTCTATCTCTGCAGCGTCAAGTGTCATACCTTGTGACTTATGTATAGTGATAGCCCATGCCAATCGTAAAGGCACTTGTGAGACTGTAGCAGTGACCTTACCACTGTCATTTTCAAGTGACCAGTCTTCTAGGTCTAACTTTATCTTTCGACCGTCTGTGGTTCTAACTATAGGCATGTTATCTATGGGGCTAAAACTTTCTACTTTGCCCGTGGTACCGTTGACATATCCCTCTTCAAGATTATTTTTGATAAATATAACTACTGCACCCTTTTTAAGAGCCAATTCTTCTAAAACCAAAGAAGATTTGAAGATCTTCTCTATGTTCTTTTCACTCCCTTTAGACTCATAAACAAAGAGTTTAGTATCACCCTCAAGCTTGGTCAATTCATCTGAATTTATGCGGTCTACATCTACATTGTGTGTATAAAGCTTGGTAGGCGTTGCTATGCTCAGTTCTTTTTCATGTCTGCTTGCCAGCAATTCTTCTGATGAAGCCGAGATTTCACCTGAACGTATGTCATCGAGTATACCAATTAGTCGCGCATCATCTTGTCTAAACTTCTCTTGCAGGTAACAAGTTTGTAAGTCCAGTGCCTTCCATACCGGAGACTGCCATGCAAAACGTTTCTCTTTTGGCACTTTGGAGATGGGAGGCAACTGAAAGAAATCTCCAGATATGATTACCTGCACACCACCAAAAGGAGCATCTGTTCCCTTAAAACCACGCAGTATGAGATCCATAGAAGAAAAAAGTTCAGGGGAAACCATCGAGACTTCATCGATAATGAGAAGTTTTAGTTTAGAAAAACGCGTTTTGAGGTACTTTTTGTCTAAGAGAAAATCGACATACCCTTCATCAATACTCTCACGTATACCCAAGGAAAAAAACGAATGTATCGTCTGTCCACCCAAATGTGATGCAGCTATGCCGGTAGGTGCCACAATAGTCGGGTAGACCCTACGCTCTTTTAAGTACTGTGTATAGAGGTTTAGTAGGTACGTCTTTCCTGTACCTGCTGACCCTGTGATAAATACATTTTTGCCTGATTTTAGTATGTCGAGTGCTATTTTTTGTTTCATGTTAGCCTAAAATTTAGCATTAGGTATTTCATGATTATCTACTACAAAATCAATATCCTTATCTCCACGTCCACTTAGGTTTACCAGTATTGTTTTGTCAGAAGGCAATATTTTGGCTAGCTTCATGGCATAGGCTATAGCATGTGCAGTCTCAAGTGCAGGTATGATACCTTCAAGTTGTGAGAGCTTATAAAAGGCATCAACTGCTTCCTCATCATTACATAATGCTACTTTTGTACGCCCAATACTACTCAAATATGCATGTTCAGGACCCACTGAAGGGTAATCTATGCCAGATCCTATAGAATATACTGGTGCAGGCTCTCCTTCTGCATCTTTTAGCATAATGGAGTTAAATCCATGCATCACACCTTCTTCACCATACGTAAGACTCGCTGCATGTTCTCCTAATTTTTCGCCTTTACCCATAGGTTCAACCCCTATGAGTTCTACATCATCATCTATAAAGCCTGCAAATATACCCATAGCATTAGAACCTCCCCCGACACAAGCTATGACATGATCCGGTAGCTTATCCTCATGTTCAAGAAATTGTTCTTTTGACTCAAACCCAACTACAGATTGAAAATCTCTTACCATCACAGGAAAAGGGTGAGGTCCCACTACAGAACCTATACAAAACAGTGACTCTTCATATGTCTCCATATAAACACCAAAAGCAGAATCTACCGCCTCTTTAAGTGTTTTAAGTCCATGTGTCGCAGGTACCACCTTTGCACCAAGTATTTTCATGCGTACAACATTTGGATGTTCTTTTACTATATCTACTTCTCCCATATGAATCTCACATTCCAATCCAAAGTATGCTGCCGCAGTTGCCAATGCCACACCATGTTGCCCTGCACCTGTCTCGGCTATCACCTTTTTTTTACCCAAATGCTTCGCTAAAATCACCTCTGCCATACAGTGGTTTAATTTATGTGCACCCGTATGATTTAAATCTTCTCTTTTCAAATATATCTTAGCACCACCACAATGCTCTGTAAGATTTTTGGCAAAAGAAATAGGTGTAGGTCGTCCCTGATAGTGCTTTCGTACATATTTTAACTCTTCGATGAACTCTGGATCAGTTTTAATTTTCTCATACTCTTTTTGTATCTGTGCAAATGGCTCTTCAAGCATGGGAGGCAGAAATGCCCCTCCAAACTTTCCAAAATATCCATTTTCATCAGGTTGTGTTTCCAAGTATGGTTTCTTCATTGTGTATCCCTTTTAATAATTTGTATATATTATAACCATCTATCAATAAAAAAATAACCTCATTATCTTCAATCTCTCATTTCTATTTTTGATGAAATAGGAGTATCATTTCTCTATGGCAAACATTCAAATAGCCATACTACTTGTTGCAACACTGGGCATCATGTCAGGTATAACAGTTGTTTCCTTTTTACCACTCATAAACAAACAGTTAGATTCACCATCAAGCTTGGCCAATTCATCTGAGTTTATACGGTCTACATCTACATTATATGTATAAAGTTTGGTAGGCGTTGCAATGCAAAGAAATCTCCAGATATAATTACCTGCACACCACCAAAAGGAGCATCTATTCCCTTAAAACCACGCAATATGAGATCCATAGAAGAAAAAAGTTATGTTAAGAAAAGTATTTGATTTGGTACTGGAGAGAATAAAAGAAGACAACCCTCATATGAGAGTTGCTTTGGTGCTACTAAAGATCTTTAGAGATAGTCTTTGTAGAATCATTTAGGTTAGTTGAAATGCTTGTTACTGAAGCTGCAGAATCAGTTGAAACAGTCTTCACTGTTGCAGATGCATTATCGTTTACAGATTTTACAGATGCACTTGAATCATTTGAAACTGTTTTCACTGAATCATTTACATTTGTTGCCACTGTAGATACAGAATCTTTAGAATCAGTTGATACAGTCTTAACAGATGCTGCTGAGTCGTTAGAAACAGTTTTAACAGATGCCGCAGAGTCATTAGAAACTGTGTTTACTGTTGCATTCATATCAGCAGATACTGCTTTAACAGATGACGCAGAATCGTTAGAAACTATTTTAACAGATGATGTAGCATCTTTAGAAACAGCTACAGTTGAATCCTTGATATCTTTTGATACTATAGTTGAAGAATCTTTAAGATCTTTAGTTGTGTTAGTCAATGCATCTTTAGAATCAGTAGAAACAGCTACTACTGTATCTCTAGTATCTTTAGAAGTTGCAACTTCTACAGTTTTAAGATCATCAGATACTTTAATAGTTGAATCTTTAGCATCAGCACTTACAGTAGTTACTGTTCTTTCAGCACTTTTTGTAGTTTCAACTGCGCCATCTTTCATAGCAGTCATTGAATCTTTAGCATCTTTACTCATGCTGATCATTGCATCTTTCATATCTTTAACCATAGAGTTCATATCAAAATCAGATGATGATTTTTTTACTGCTTGAACTGGTGCCTTAGTTTCTACTTGTGGCGCTGTCTCAGCGTTTACGCTTGTTAATAATGCAGCTACTGCTACAGAAATTGTGATTATTTTTTTCATTTTAAATTCCTTTTTTTGTTTATAATGCGGAATAATAGTCAGACTTATGT
>JAUXGC010000192.1 GCA_030622375.1 Sulfurovum sp. | reverse complement strand
CGCTTGGCCTCCGACTTCAGCACCTGTAATGCCTTCTCTAGAACCACACTTATAATTGACTCCACTTACAGCAGAATCGATATAAAATGCCGTACCCGTTTCAACTTCTGTAGCAACTGGACCTGCACTGCTAATAGTGTCACTAGATCCTCCACAACCCATCAACGCAAACGCTGCACCTGTAACCATAACCGAAGAAATATTTTTTCTTGACATCCTAAACTCCTATTTATAATTTAAATTCATAAGTATTGTAATCAAAAAATGTCAAAAAATGTCAAATTAGAGTATTGTATTTTGCTAAATAGAAACTTTAGAGTCTATATTACATTAAATTGAATAGTGAAAACAGCTTTCACTCTTTAGTGTACAGTTTAGTAGAGAGTGGAGTCTTCACTCTTTATTTTTCTTGTATTATTCACCAAAAAAGCACCCGCATTAATGTGTTTACGTACTTTTTCCAATGCTACTCTTGCACTCTTCTCACTTCTATATGCACCTACAAGTACTTTATATCGAGTTTCATGACGTACTTTATAAGGTAAACCTAAACTTTCAATGCTTGAGAGGTATGTTGTGTTTGGAGCGCGTAAAAAGGAACCCGCTTGGATAAAATACTTTCCTGAAGGTGTTGAAGCATGGCTTTTTTGTTTTTGTGATATTTTTGTCTTTTTTACATTCGTCTTTTTTGCAGGAGATTTTTTCTGCTTCTGAGGTGTTTTTGTATTCATGACCCATAATGATTTTTGAGGAGACTCTTTTTTAGCTACTTTTGTTACACCTCTGCCTTTATATTTCACCAACCATGTCATGATATCATTTTGAAGTTTTGCAGCTTTCCATCTTCCTTGATTGGTATTGACCAGTATCACTACTGTATAGAGTTTACCCTGTCTACTTTTGACATACCCGCCAATATTTTTGACTCTTTTCAGTGTCCCTGTTTTCATCCAGGCACGTTTTTTAACAACAGTTCCTCTGAAACGTTTTCTAATAGTTCCATCTACTCCTGCTATGGAAAGCGTATTCATCCATCTTTGTCCATAGCGGCCATAAGCATTATCATACATATCTGCCAAGATCTTTGCAGACATTTTCGCAGAACGTGAAAGTCCACTGCCATTGTCTATTTTCAGTGTTCCTCTACTTAAAGCACCTTTACTTCTTAAAATGTATTCAACAGCTTTTCTTCCTTTGTTTGCTGTAGCAGGTGTGCCATATACTTTAGCTCCTAAATAAAGCAATAGATGACGTGCATAAAGGTTGTTTGATTTTTTGGCTGTTTTAGAAACAATTTTTTCTAAACTTTTAGAGTAATGTATAAACAGTATATTTGCATTAGGAGAAATTTTACGTAAACGCATGGTACCAGCTACCTCTACACCTGATCTTTTCAATGCATCTCTAAGGGCATAATAAAAAGATTTATAGGGTTTGGTAATGACTTTACATATATCACGTTTTCCACATCGTTTGGAAATTTTACCTTTAAGTAAAACCTCTGGCACAACTTTACTTTTATCTATCTTCACCGCCGGCCAGGAGTATCTGCCTCTGCATGGCTTGTTTACACGCTGTAAATTATTGACTACTTTGTAACTGGGATCTACATATTTTTTATGCACATCATTTTTGTTTGGTGTAACACAAATGGTACTTACGCGTTCGTTGAACATCATAGCATCGGGCATTGCATTATAAGGACTGTAAGTATGTTTATCAAATCCTGAATTGTCTTTTGAGCCTACATCAAAATAACTTCTGTCTATTACAATATCACCCGTAATTTTTTGAATACCTTTAGCCTTGATATTTTCAACAATATTCTCCAGGTCTTTTGCCCCAAGTGTAGGATCACCAAAACCTTTCACAAACAGATCACCACGAAGCACACCGTTTTGCAGTGCACCCGTAGTGTAAAACTGTGTAGGCCAACGATAATCAAACCCCAGTTTTAACACAGCAGCATAGGTTGCCAAAACTTTTATCACTGAAGCAGGTGTTCTTGTCGTATTTGCATTAAGAGAAGCAATAACTCTACCCCCTGTATCTACTTCTTTAATATAAATACTTATATCTTTTTTCGAAATACCTGATTTCTTTATCTGTGCTTCAATCCCTGCCGGTAGAGCATACAGATAAAGAGAGAGTGCAAAATACCACAAAATAAGTTTTGTCAAATTCTTTCCTTATATGCAGTCAATAGTCTCTGCATTGCTTCTTCTAACACTTCTTTGGATATACCTACATTCAAACGCATAAATCCATCTCCTGATTTACCAAAGCTCTTCCCGTCATTTAGTCCAAGCTTGGCTTTATATACAAAGAAGTTGACCAATTCTTCATGTGTAAAACCCATCTTACTACAATCCAACCATACTAAAAAAGTTGCTTCGGTTTTTACAGTTTTTATAGGCAGTTTATGGTTTTTAATGAATGCATTCACATATGCAATATTAGCTAAAAGATACACTTTTAAAGCCTCCAACCACTCTGAACCCTCTTCATATGCAGCCATAAGTGCTTCTATACCAAAAGGGTTTCCATTCGTAATACCTGATCTATTCTGCTCTACAGTATATCTTCTACGGAGTTTATCGTCGGGTATAATAGCATAAGAAGTATTGACCCCTGCAACATTGAATGTTTTTGAAGGTGCATTTAGAATAATGCATCTGT
>JAUXGC010000122.1 GCA_030622375.1 Sulfurovum sp. | reverse complement strand
TCTGGGAACATCTCCCCTGCACTCATCCCTCTTCTCATCTTCTTAGTAGCAAGCATCACTGCCTTTTCCACAGGAACAAGCTGGGGAACATTCTCCATCATGATGCCCATAGGTTTGGCATTGGGTGCTACGATGGGACTGGATATCCCCCTTGTTATCGCAGCAGTCATAAGTGGTGGTATCTTCGGGGACCACGCCTCTCCTATCTCAGACACCACCATCATCTCCTCCATGGCAGCAGAGTGTGACCACATAAGCCATGTTAGGACACAGTTGCCTTATGCATTGATTGGTGGAATGTTGGCTTCTGTGGCATTTTTGCTGGCTGGGTGGATCTTGCACTGAGAAAAATTAGGGTTTATAACAAAAATCTTTGTTTGTTTAATGATACGGTATGTTCAGTGGTAAATGTATAAATGAAGTCGTTGACAATATTGGCATTATTCTCTAACATTGGCATTGGCTTAAATATTGGGAGGTAGGTCAGGTCTTTATTGTTGTAAAAAAACTACATATTGCTTGTAGCAATAAAGGAAACAAATCTTTTTATATATTCATTTTCATGGGTATCGGCTATCTCTTTTGCCAACTCTTTTTCAACATGATCCCCTAAAACTTTTTTAAAAATAACTTTTATCTCATTGATTTGATTTTTATTTTCTAATCTTCTTCTAAGACCAATTAAATTTAGACTTTTTACACTTGCCTTATTTCCTTCTACCAATGTAAAAGGCGGTATATCATGGATAACATAAGATGCCCCTCCAATCATTACACCTGTTCCTATCGTATTGTTAGCTTCTACTGTACTCAAACCGCCAATGATTACTCTATCCTCACATTTAACATTCTCATAGAGTCTGACTGCATTTGTCATGATACAAAATTCACCTAATTCAACACCACTGAATATTTGACCATATCCCATAATAAAATTATTATTTCCTATAATAATTTTTTCTTCTTCTTTATTTTCATCACCTTGTGTGCCAATTTGAGCAAACTCTCTAATATGTGTTTTTTTACCTATCTCTATTTCTGAACCTTTATGTCCAATGACTGTAAAACTAAAAATTCTTACATCTTCATCAATAAAAAGTTTTCCTGCCAATACAATATTTGACTCTAATTTACATCCAGTAGATAAATTCACATCTTTGCCTATATAACAAAATGGACCAATAGTTACATCATCTGCTATTATTGCACCATCTTCTATAATTACAGAACTATGAATCATTTGCTATCTCCAGTGTTATAATGCTATCTTTTACCGAGGCTAAATCACCTCTATTATTAGTTTTAAGATATGATATAAATGTTTCTAATTCATCATTTAATGCATCACTTCTTTTGATAAAACAGTTTCTGGTTGTATGAGAATTCGCATTTATATTTATTCTCTCTTTTAGCGTTTGTGAAATCAAATCTGCTTCAAAATATTTTATTTCACTATTTGAATCTACTCTACAAGCTACTGCTATACTTCTCTTTCTATATGGTGTCAGCCAGTTAGTAGTTATATCACCCACAACTTCACCTTCAAGTTCAAATGCCAGTATTGCATTATCTTCATGTGTTTTATGGATTTTTTGTGATTTAAATACGGCACTTTTAACGATATTTTTCCTAGTTATAAATCTAATAAGATCACTATCATGCACAGAAAGGTCGGTCAAGATTCCAACATCTGCAATTCGTTCAGGGAATGCTCCACTTCGTGTTATAGAGATAGAGAGTATTTCATGATCTTTTATCTCATTGATCAGAGATTTAACCACAGGATTGAATCTTTCAATATGCCCTACACAACTCTTAATATTTGTTGTATTGATTGCTTTGAGTATCTCCTTAGCATCTTTTACACTTGCTGCAGCAGGTTTTTCTAAAAATATGTCTATTTTTCTATTAACACACTCTATGGCTATATCTTTATGCAAAAATGTTGGTGCTGCTATGATAACTGCATCTGGTTTAGTTTCATCTAGCATCTTATCTAACTCAGTGAAAAAAGGCTCTTCAAAATCATCATTTTTTGCAATATCACAAAGTCCAACAATTTTTACACCATTCATATTTTTTAAAATACGATAATGATTTTTACCCATTATCCCTAAACCAACAATCGCTATGTTTTGCATTATTAACCTTTAATAGTTTGTACTATGAAATCTTGCTGAGCTTCTGTTAAGTAGGGACTCATTGGAAGTGACATTATTTGGGTAGCTACCTCTTCACTAATTGGAAAATCACCCTCTTTATAACCTAAAGGAGCAAATGCTTCTTGTAGGTGTAGTGGAACAGGATAGTGTACAGCAGTTGGAATCTCTTTTTCACTAAGTTTTGCGACCATAGCTTCTCTATCTTTAACTCTCATTGAGTATTGTGCAAAAACACTTGTATTGTTTTCACAAATTTTCGGAGTGATTACATCAGCATCTTCCAGCAGGTCATTATATCTTGAGCCTATCTCATCACGAGCTTTTACCTCTTTGTCAAAGTGTTTTAGTTTTACATTTAGAACTGCAGCTTGTACGGCATCAAGACGACCATTTATGCCGATATACTTATGTTTATATCTTTCATTTTGACCGTGGTTAAGTAACATTCTGATCTTAGTAGCTAGTTCTTCATCATTTGTGAAAATAGCTCCACCATCACCATAAGCACCTAAGGGCTTTGAAGGAAAAAAGCTTGTACAACCTATAGTTGATAGGTTACAAGATTTTTTACCATTGTAAGTCGCGCCAAAACTCTGACAAGCATCTTCAATAACTGGTAGAGAGTGTTTTTTAGCTATTTCATTTATGGCATCCATATCTGCACATTGACCATAAAGTGATACAGGTATAATAGCTTTAGTTCTATCTGTGATAGCATCTTCTATCTTTGTAGGGTCTATGTTGTAACTATCCTCTTCTATATCAACAAATACAGATTTTGCACCCAAAAAAGCGATAACCTCTGCAGTAGCTATAAAAGTAAAAGGGGTAGTTATAACTTCATCACCCTCTCCAATATCTAAAGCCATAAGAGAGAGTAAAAGAGCGTCAGTTCCACTACTACAACCGATGGCATATTTCGCACCGGTGTAAGTTGCTAAAGAGTTCTCTAACTTGTTTAACTTATCTCCACCGATAAACTGTGCTGATGAGAATACCTCTAAAACTTCACTATCTATCTCTGATTGGTACTCTCTATATTGTGCTTTTAGGTCTATAAAATTAATTTTCATGCTTGTCCTCTATAATTGATGCTACTGTTTTTGAACTGCCATGCTCTAGGTAGGCTCTTAATGATTTTGAATCATCTATAAATTTACTTCTATCATAATCTTCATAAGCTTTTATGAGATTATCTGCTGTTACCTCTTCTTGAATAAGTTCAGGATGTAAATCTCTTTTGTTAAACTGAGTAAACATGATGTTACTAAGTCCTACATGACTAAGTTTTACAAGTCTACTTGCTATAAAATAATCAAGTGGTTTAGCTATATAACTAAGCACAAAAGGAGTTCCTATGAGTGCTGCTTCAAGTGTAGCTGTTCCACTGCATATAAATGCAAAATCTGCCTCATAAAGTGTTTTGTGTGCATCATGAGCAGTTTTGAAACCTCCTAGGCTACCATAAAGTTCACTTATCTCTTCTTTAGTGAAATATTTAGGGATAATAATAGTAGCTTCTATATTATTAAGCTTTTTAACCACTTCTTTAAAGATAGGCATAAGCTTTTTTATCTCACTTTTACGACTACCAGGCATAAATGCAACATTTTTTACTTCACTGTTTAACTCTTCTTTGAAGTTTTTAATGATGTCCAGAAGAGGATGTCCAACATAAGTGATTGGAGCATTCCTTGAATAATAATCTTTTTCAAAAGGCAGTATGGATAATAAATGGTCTATAGTCTTTTCTAAAACAGGAATACGTTTTTTTTTCCATGCCCAAGCTTGAGGTAAAATGTAGTAGATTATCTCTTTATCCGGGTATCTCTTTTTAATCTTTTTTGCCAGAGGAAGGTTAAAGCCAGATGAATCGATAAGTAAAATCTTATCTGCATCTTTAGCCAAATCAACCATCTCAGAGTTAAGTTTAAAAAAATATCTTAACTTTTTTATGGCATCAGCAAAGCCCATGATTGCCAAACTTCGTAAATCTACGATAGAATCTCCAAGTTCACTATTAAATATACCTATAAACTCTACATCATCACTAAGCTCTTTTTTTAGT
>JAUXGC010000079.1 GCA_030622375.1 Sulfurovum sp. | reverse complement strand
TGGGACCCAGATGAAATCAAACTCTCACAAATCATACATACTATTCGCTCTATTGGTTACAATGCATACCCATACGATCCTAAATTACAGGAAGAGCGTGCAGTAAAAACACGCAGATCTTACTATTCACGTATCTTAGTTGCAGTATTTGGGAGTATGAATATCATGTGGCTAGCCATTGCGCACTATGCTGGATACTTCACGGGCATACAACAGTCATTTAAAGATATCTTAAATGTAGCAGAATTTGTGCTAGCCACCCCTGTTCTCTTTTACAGTGGATGGGTTTTCTTTCGTGGTGCATATTACGGATACAAAAACAACATAGTCAATATGGATACCCTTGTAGCTTCAGGCGCACTCTCTGCCTATATTTACTCTATTTATGCGATGATAACACAAAGAGGGGAAGTCTATTTTGACTCCGTTGTCATGATTATTACTTTTGTGCTGGTAGGGAAATATCTCGAAGTATTGAGTAAGAAACATGCAGTAGATACCCTAGATAACATCATGGGAAGTACCCCCACAGAAGTCACTGTCATTAAAAAGAAAGAAAAGTTTCTTGTCAGTATTGAAAACATTATATTGGGTGACACGATAGAGCTCAAACCGGGAGAAAAAGTAGTGATAGACGGTATAGTCACTTATGGACAAGGCTCTTTTGATGAAAGTTCTTTAACCGGAGAGAATGAACCTGTTTACAAACAAG
This sequence comes from Sulfurovum sp., assembly GCA_030622375.1. Lineage (GTDB taxonomy): Bacteria > Campylobacterota > Campylobacteria > Campylobacterales > Sulfurovaceae > Sulfurovum. The sequence continues at coordinate 5,128 of JAUXGC010000079.1, read as the reverse complement.
AAAGAGACAACATCTTGAGCGGGTCACTCTGTTTAGATTCAGTTCTACGCTATGAAGCTACCAAAGATGTATCTTCCTCTTTATTGCACTCTATTGTAAGCCTTTTAGAAGAGTCTATCACTAAAAAACCTCGTATTGAACAACTGGCAGATAAAGTTTCTGGCTATTTTTCCACTGTTATTTTAACCATAGCCCTCATTGCTTTTGCAGGCTGGTGGTTTATGGATGGTGACTTTGAACATGCACTCATCATAGGTATTTCAGTGATTGTCATTGCTTGTCCTTGTGCTTTGGGATTGGCTACACCCATGGCTACACTTGTGGGTATTGGTGTAGCAGCTAAACGTGGCATACTTTTTAAAGAGGCAACTTTTTTAGAGACGATGGCAAAAAGTGACCTCCTTGCGCTTGACAAAACAGGTACCATTACAGAAGGTAAGCCCTCTGTGGTGCACACACAAACAGTGAGAGAATATGACCAAAACTTGCTTTATTCTCTTGTTTCTACTTCCAATCACCCTATCTCCAAAGGAATTACTACATATTTAAAAGAGCATAATGAACGTTTAGATGAACTTCCACTGGAAGACATCAAAACCATTCAGGCAAAAGGTATCCAAGCCTCATATCAAGGGAAAAGACTCAGGGGAGGAAATGCCTCTTATATGCAAACATTGGGACTAGTAGTTGATGAGAAAACAGAAAACACCCTCTTCTATTTTGCCATAGACAACCAACTTGTTGTACGATTTGAATTGAGTGACACCATCAGAGAAGGTGCTGCAGAAGCTATTGAAGAAATCCAATCTATGGGCATAAGAGTTGTTATGCTTACAGGAGACCACGAACAGAGTGCACAAAAAGTAGCAAAAGAAGTAGGCATCACAGAAATACATTCTAAACTTCTTCCACAAGATAAAGCTACACTGATAGACAAGTTTCACGAAGAGGGTCATGTGGTTGTCATGGTAGGAGATGGTATCAATGACACTATAGCTTTAGCCAAATCTGACATCGCTATAGCTATGGGCAGTGGTGCAGATGTAGCTATCTCAGTGAGTGATGTGGTACTCATGGATGAAAAGTCCAAAAGTATTTTTGAAGCGTACAAGCTATCCAAACGTACTTTTGGAGCAGTAAAAGAGAATTTAAGTTTCTCATTATTGTATAATGTCATAGCCATTCCACTAGCTGTGATGGGATTTGTAAACCCTCTTGTAGCTGCACTATCAATGAGTTTAAGCTCACTAATAGTAGTTGGAAACTCTATGAGAATAAAAACATTAAAATTTAAGGATAAATAATGAGTGAGAGTATTGTTATAATGATGATAAGTGTCTCAACATTTCTAGGAGCACTTGGTCTTCTAGCCATACTTTGGGGTGTTAAGACAGGGCAGTTTGATGACGAATCAAAGTTTATAGATGCTACTCGTTTTGACAATGAGGAAGATTTAAGAGATGCGGCAATGATGGAGGAGAAAAAGAGAGCACATAAAAAAAAGAGAGAATTAGAGAAAAACTATAGACCTCCTGACTGATTTAGCGTCATAACAGTTCCAAGAAAAAAGCAAAAAATTAATATCCCTTTTCTCAATCATATGTTATACTATTTATTATTTTAAAAAAGTGAGTTATTGAATGATTAAAAAATGTCTTTTCCCTGCAGCAGGCTATGGTACACGGTTTTTACCTGCAACAAAGGCTACACCAAAAGAGATGCTTCCCATCCTTACCAAACCCCTCATACAGTATGGTATAGAAGAGGCTGTAGAGGCAGGTATTCACACTATGGCAATAGTTACAGGTCGTGGCAAAAGAGCCATAGAAGACCACTTTGACAGATCTTATGAACTAGAGCATCAAATCAAAGATACAAGCAAAGATCCTCTGCTAGCTGAGATTAGAGCATTGATAGCAAACTGTACATTCTCCTACACTAGACAAGTTGAAATGAAGGGTTTGGGTCATGCCATCCTTACAGGCGAAACACTTATAGGCGAGGAGCCTTTTGCTGTACTTTTAGCAGATGATCTCTGCTCTTGCGGTGGAGATAATGTACTACAGCAAATGATAAATATTTATGAAAAATATCAATGCTCAATTGTTGCCGTTGAAGAAGTCCCTAAAGAGCAAACTGACCAATATGGCATAGTAGTTGGAAATATAATAGAAGGTACTGACGATACTTACCGTATAGTAGATATGGTAGAGAAACCTAACCCAAAAGATGCCCCTAGCAATATGGCAATTATAGGTAGATATATTTTGACTCCAGATATTTTTGACATCCTTAGAAAAACAAAACCGGGTAGAGGCAAAGAGATACAGATAACCGATGCTCTTCTTGAACAAGCAAAACAAGGCAAAGTCATAGCATATAAATTTAAGGGCAAACGTTTTGATTGTGGGTCTGTTGATGGGTTTGTTGAAGCTACAAATTATTTTTATGGAAAGAGAAAGGCTTTAAAATAGAAAAGCAACTTAAAAATAGTGTCCAAAATCAACATATAATGAAACTAGATTTAGAGATGAGTGACAAGAATCAGCAGATTTACAAAGCGTATGATAAAATCTACTCTCTAGGAGAAGATTTGAGCTATGCTAGATCTATTGTTGAGCTTAGAGACAGAGAGATACAAAGTTATGTGCAAAATGAAAAGATGTGTTTTAAAAATGGTATTAAAAGAGTTTTCAGAAAGATTATACCTGCAAAAATACGCAGAGCATTGCGAAATGTTGTAGGAAAAGTGGAGGAAGATCCAGAAATACCTTCTGTAGATAATCTACTCTATACTTATGTAGAACCAAAACTAACACAAGCTATAGGCAAAGAGATAGAAGATTTTAAGAAATCACCACTTATCTCCATAGTTATGCCTGTATATAATGTAGATTCAGAGTGGCTGGATTTGGCCATTAAGTCTATTGAAAATCAATGGTATAGCCATTGGGAGTTATGTATAGCTGACGATAAGAGTACAAATATAGATACTGTGGAGTATTTAAAAAACATACATAATCCAAAAATAAAAGTTCAATTTTTAGATGCTAACTTCAATATATCTGGTGCTTCCAATGCAGCACTAAAGATGGCTAAAGGTGATTATATAGCACTACTGGACAATGATGATGAAATCACCCCAAATGCCCTATATGAAATGGTAAAAGCCATCAATGAAGAAGATGCCGAATTTATCTATAGTGATGAGGATTTCATATCAACCGACGGGGTTTGCAGTAATCCACACTTCAAGCCAGATTTTTCTCCTGACTTACTCCTGTCACACAACTACATAACACACTTTACCTGCTTCAGTAAAACACTACTGGACAAAGTGGGTAATTTTAATAAAGAATTTGACGGAGCTCAGGATTACGATCTGTTTTTAAGACTTACAGAACAAACTTCAAAGATTTATCATATTCAAAAAGTACTTTACCACTGGAGAACACTGGAAACTTCTACGAGTGTCAACAGCGATGTTAAACCAGAAGCTCTAAGGAGAGGAAGTCTCCTTCTTGAAGAGGTAGTCCAAAGAAGGGGACTAGATGCAAGCGTGGTATATGGAAATATACAACACTACTTCAGGGTTAAATATACCATTAAAAACACTCCTATAGTAAGCATAATTATACCTTTTAAAGATAAGTCAGAACTTTTGGATATGTCTATAAACTCTATTTTAGATAGATCAACCTATGAGAATTATGAGATAATCGGGATTAGTAACAACTCTGAAGAGAGTGAAACTTTTGAAATGATGAGTGCGTTAGAGAAAAAAGACAAAAGGGTGTCATTTTACGAGTATAATGTACCTTTTAACTATTCAGATATAAACAATCATGCTGTAAACACTTATGCAAAAGGTAAACATATCTTGCTTTTAAATAATGATATAGAGATTATCTCATCGGGTTGGATAGAGGCTATGTTGGAGTTTTCACAAAGAGATAATGTGGGGTGTGTAGGAGCAAAACTATATTATCCTGATGAAACAATCCAGCATGCCGGTATTATAATTGGTTTGGGTGGGTATGCTGGACATTCTCATAAAACGTTTGCAAGATACAGTGGTGGCTACTTTAATAGATTGAATGTTGTTCAAAATTTATCTGCTGTTACGGCAGCGTGTCTTATGATAAAAAGAAGTATATACGATGAAGTTGGCGGTCTTAATGATGTAGATTTTAAAATAGCCTATAACGATGTAGATTTTTGTCTAAGAGTTTTAGAGAAAGGGTATTTAAACATCTTTACCCCTTTTGCAGAAGCGTATCACCATGAGTCTATCTCTCGAGGATATGAAGAGACACCGGAGAAGATTGCTAGATTTCAAAAAGAGAAAGATGCTCTTTTTGAACGGCATAAAAATATTTTAGAATCTGGAGATTCCTATTATAATCCGAACTTAACACTTGATAGAGAAGATTTTAGTATATGTCAAAGATAACCATACACTACATAAAGCTCTTTATGGCTTCCATAATAGCCATAATTGTGCTCTTTATGGTTATGGTATTTTTTCAAAACAGTAAAAGTATGATAGTAACGATGAGCTCTTTAGCAGAGACTACGCTAAAAGCAGAAGTGTATTTTTCCAGCAAAGAACATGTTTACACAGAAAATAACTCAAGAAAAGCTTTTAAAGTCAAAAATAATGAATATCATTTCTCTTTACCAGAGTTAAAAGCTATAAAGTACATTAGATTTGACCCTGCAAAATCTGAAACAAATATTACGATAGATTCAATTGATATTATTCAATCTAATTGGTTTAAGACAACTACTTTTGAACTCCCCATAAATAATCTAAAACCACTTAATCAGATAGAAAATTATGAAAAAACTAAAGAAGGCATTAGCTTTTCAACTCTAAAAAATGATTCTCAATTTAATGCAAATTTTACATTAAAACAGATTTCAACATCACGAGATATGCATTTAAGTCTATTTTTGTTCTCCATTCTGCTTTTTACAGTTTGTTTCTACCTCTATAGAGTATATAAAATAGAGGAGTTCAATAATCTTCTCACCTCTAAACTTATTTTATATAGTCTATTTTTTGCATTGGCACTATTTAAAGTAGATTATTACAAAGAGCATATAAAAGTTGGCTATCCTCCTG
>JAUXGC010000115.1 GCA_030622375.1 Sulfurovum sp. | reverse complement strand
TAAAGTTTTTTCCAACATAGCCACTTGCTCCTGTTAATAATATCATTATTTAAATCCTGACACGAGTTGACGTACTACCCAAAATTCAGACAACTTCCCTATAAAAAAGAGTTTGTCAAATAGCAATATATTTTCCTATTTTTTAAGTTTATAAATTTTACTATAAGGAGAAGATACAACAAGCTCAAAAAGGTTTTTGTCATACTTTTCTAGTATAAACATTTGCACATAAGTGGAGTTAAATGTCTCTATGTCCATCACCACAAACCTTCCATAACTTTTCATATAAACAATGGCATACTCACCATCATCACTATAAAGCTGTGTCTGAAGTTGCACCTTGCCTTGTTTCGTATTTTGTGTCACTATAAAATACTTCACACTTTTTTTCTGTTGACCAAAAACAACTTCACCTTTTTCAGCATCAAAGACAATACCATTTCTAAAGGTGATGATACTATCCTCTTGAGATATTGCACTTGTAGGATAAAAAGAGATTTTTCTCTCCTTTCTTCCTGTACTTAAATCCAAATTACCAAAAACAACTACTGTAGGGAAAATTCCCATCATTCTATACGGGAGATAAAGATAAATATCTCTTGTTTTTTTAGGTAACTGATAGTTTGAATCTTCCAATTCAGACAAAAGAATATTTGGGTCCAATTGATTTTTCCGTCTATTTTTAAATATCGTATTGGAAACTATGGAATAGTTAGAATCCACATATGTCTCAACCGCCAAACGGCTTAAGTTGGCAGCAAGTTCTGGTGAAGATGTTTGCATAATTTTAGAGATAATAAAGTTATCATTATGGTGCTTGCCTCCATCTATAAGCGTAGAAGTATCTGAGTAATACCAGATAGGATACCCATAGTCCCACCAGCCTAAAGTATAGTCCTCTACATCTGCAATACTGTTTAACTTTTCAAGGTCTCGTACCTCTATCTTATTCAATACAGTAGGAACCTTGTATCCTATGATATGGGCAATATTCGGATAAAGCATTGCAGAAGTAGCAACAACCACAAATGCATATTTAAGCTTTTTATTTTTAAGTAAATCGCCCAATACAAAAAAGAGATAAACAGCACTCATCGCAGCAACAGGTACAGCATAAACAGTAAATCTAAGCCCACCCCACAGTGCAAAAACTCCTATGCCGACAAGAGGCAAAGCTAAAACAAAAGCCCGATGACGAACGACCAATAAAATATACCCAAGCAATGAGAGTATCACGCCAACTTGTGACCCACTAATACGATTGGCAAAAGTAGAAAAAGGTATTTTCCCTGCCTCCCTAATGGTTTGCATTACTGAATAGAAGTGCAACCCTTCTTCTTTGGTTCCTGTCGCCAGATACCCCATTACTTTGTTTAAAAGTAGAGTAAATACATCACCAAAAAACATAAATAAGATAAAAAGCATTACCGATAATATAATAAGTTTTTTTTGCTCTATATACAATCGTTTTAACACAACATACAAAATCAAAAGTACAAGTATTTTCAGAATATAGTTAAAAGGTGCTTCTAGCTCAAAAGGAATCAAAGATACAAATATCAGTATCAAAGAGAGGTATGTTGTATCTTCTTTGCGATGATAAAAAATCATATAAAGTGCATATATTATGCCCATGGCATAGATGACAGAACGACCCTGATCATACAAAAATGGATAGACTGCTATTGCCAATGCTGCAAAAAGCGCCGATTTTAAGTTAAAATCTATAGTACTTTTCATCAAAAAATAGAGTATGAACATGGGTGCCATAGCAGAAAACATATCTGTATCGTAGTACCCAATCATCGTACGGTTATAATAACTCCAAGCTATAGAGCCCAAAAGAGCAGCTAAAAATCCCCAAAGTGCTTGTCTGTACAGTCTGCTAATTAGAATAATAGGTATGACAATCAAACTAGAAATAACTGCTGGCATATACAGTATGATAGTTTCCAAACTAAATGGTGTCACTTTGACAAAAAGTGTACTAAAAAATACCAGTCCATATTCAAAGATTTCTGGAACTCTTGGATTTGCTTGGTGCATATCTAAGAGTGCCTGCTGTACTCCACTGGCAAAAAAATACCCATCATTGGTATTTATCATAAGCTGACCATTCCACATAGACTGCTCATCTCCTTGAAACTGATACACCCAAATCATACGCATTGCAAAACTAAATATATATGCAATGCCCATTAAAAGTAACACATGACCAAAAGGAGTTTCTTCTTTTATTTGTTGACTATTTTGCATAGTTTTTATATTTATCCTAATTTTTTATACTTTAAAATACTTTTACAAGCATACCATATAAAATAATAAATGGCTTTATAGATTGGTAGTTTTTCCACCTCCCTATAAAGTTTCCAAGTATACTTAGCTGCAAAAACTTTATTGCTGGAAACAGAAGTTGAACGAACTCTATAATGAGTCAATGACTCATCCAGCCCATATGCATAAGAAATTTTTTTAAGTATTTTTAACCATAAAGCAAAATCTTGACGCTTTAAAATATTTGGCATATAGGTTTTACCTAATTTTTCAGCATCATATATCGCTGTCGAACACCCGATGACATTCTGCTTCAATAACTCACCATAATTAACTCTTCTGATGGCCTTTACCTCACCTATTATGCCGCCACTCTCTTCTCCAATCTTATAATAACTTGTATAGCTCAGAGCAATATTATGAGATTGCATAAAGTCTATCTGTTTTTCAAGTTTCTTGTGATGCCAAAGGTCATCACTGTCCAAAAATGCTATATATCTTCCTCTTGCCGCCTCTATGGCTCTATTTCTAGCAACAGCTGGACCACTATTGTTCTCCAGTTGAATCAACTTAATCTTACTAGAACGTTTCATATACTCTTTAATGATTTTATTAGAATAGTCTGGCGAACAATCATCTACAACTATTAACTCCCACTCTTTAAAAGTTTGACTTAATACCGAATCAAGTGCCATAGGCAAAAATACTTCTGATCTATACGAGGGCATAATAATCGACACTGCAACATGATTAAAATTATTCTCCATGGGTACTCCTATACTCATTATAATTGAGATTGAAAAAACCCGCAAAGGTACCAATAGAAGAGCCTAATTTCAGTAAAGCATTTGCCAAAAGAGGCTTGCTTAGTGTAAAAAGTGCTTTGGTTAATTGCCATAACCCATACAGAAAACGCGCTCCCCCCATACCTATACATTCAATATGTGTTTTAGGAAAAGTGCCCTCATAAATATTGGCTCTAGTTGCACCCTCTCCACTTCTATAACCACGCAAAAAAAACCATTTCAGTGTAGCCTTGGAAGTTGGAAATATCTCTTGAACAGGGGCAAATGGAGTATATATTGCCTTAAATCCAGAACGAATACATTTTATAGAAAAGTGCAAATCCGATGATCCAGTCAGAGCAAAACGTTTATCAAATGCTGGTCTTATTTTCTCTAAAACTTCTCGTATTATCAAAAGATTATTAGTATAAAATTTATTTATTTCAGATATAGACTTTTTTTGCTCTCTAGGACGAAAAGCGGTTTTAACCCACTCTATCTGAATGGTTTCAGGCACGGTAAATACGTCAGAATAAACGATATCACAATTTGTCTGTTTTTGGGTTGTATACAGACACATAAGCCAATCATCGTTGACTGGCCACTCATCATCATCAATAAAAATTAATACTTCAGCACTACTATTTAAAAACTCACTAATCGCCCTATTTCTTGCAGCCACAATTCCACGCTCTGGCTCCTCAACCAACATCAAGTTAAACAGATATTTGTGGTGCAAAGAATCAACAATTTTACTGTTTACTCCAGTACAATCATTATCTACAACAAGCACTGACAACTCAACTCCTTGGACATGTTGGGTTTGCAACGCAAGAAGTAATTTATGTAGTCCTAGTGGTCTCTTATAGGTTATAATAGCTATACAAATTTTAGTCATGGTCATATTTCTCTTTCTGGATTTGCTCATATACTGCAAGTAGTTTTCTTGCCACTATTAAATCAGAATAGTTATCTATACAATATTTTCGTATGTAGTCCTCATTGAAACTTGTTGTCTCAACCTCAAGCATCGCTTTGGATAATTCTTCTAAACTACCATTCTCTACAAGTATACCCAGCTTTTTATTTTCTATTATAGATTCTGGACCTCCGCACTTTGTAGCTATAACTGGAAGCCCACAACTCATGGACTCTATAAGCACAACTCCAAATGTTTCATGTTTACTAGACAACACAAAAGCATTAGATAATTGTAGTTCTCCTAATACCTCTTTTCTTGTAGCAAATCCAAATAGTTTTACCTGTTCACTAATGCCCAGTTTGTTAATTTCTTGCTGAAGATTATTATATTCAGGACCGCTACCAAGTATGGATAATTTTATGTTTTTATTTCCACTAAAAGCTTGATAGAAAGCTTTTATTAGTAAAACTTGATTTTTCTTTTTTTCTAAATAACCAATATTTATAAAGGTAAATTCTTTTTTTTCTTTTTTTTCTAATCTTTGAAAATATTGTGTATCTACAACATTTGGAATATATTTGAATTTTATTTGATAAATATCTTTTAATAATT
>JAUXGC010000084.1 GCA_030622375.1 Sulfurovum sp. | reverse complement strand
TTTAGAACGTTTATCAAAAGTAAGCAAGAGAGGTTATTATAAAAAAGATAAAATAGTATTGCAGTATTTGTATCAACTTATTTTAGATAGTGGAGCACAGAAGATTATGTGTTACTTGCCACTAAAAACAGAAGTAAATATTTATCCTCTTATTAGACAACTAAGAAGAGAGAAAAAAGAGCTCTATGTACCATTTATGGAAGGTAAAAGTTTTAGAGTGGTAAAATATAGGTATCCGCTGAAAAAAAAGCGTTTTAATATAAAAGAACCAAAAGATTCAAGACAGTATAGAAATAAAATATTAGATATAGCTATCGTGCCCATAGTAGGGATAGATAATACGCATAGGCGTATAGGATTCGGAAAAGGAATGTACGATAGATTTTTTGAAAAAGAGATTAAAAATATAAATAAAATAGTATTTGTGGCACGTGAACTGTGTTATAGTCAAAAGATTGTTACAAATGATTATGATGTTAGGGCAGATATAGTGGTGACCCCACAACGTATTTATACTACATGAATATCGATAGATTTAAATTTATTTTTTAGACTTTTTCTTTAATAAAATAAGGGATTAGTAATGTTAGAAACAATAATTATAGCCATTTTATTTGGAGTGATTATAGGGGTGGGGACTTATTACTTGTGGTTTGCGCAAAGTAGATTTTCACATTTAGAATTAGAGGCAAAAGCAAAAGCAAAAGTTATAACAAGTGAAGTAGAACTGCTACTACAAGAGTCTAAATCAAAGATTAAAACTAGAGAGTTGACACATGAGGCAGAGCTTCAAAAGCGTATTATTCAAGCAGAAGATTATAATCGCTTTTTAATTTCCAAGAGAAAAGAGTTACTCAAAGAGGAAGAGAAATATGCTAAGTTGCAAGATCAAATACTCTCTAAAGAGGAGAATTTGAGTAAGCTAGAAGCCAAAAAACAAGAACAGATTAGTTTGGCTCTAGAGAAAATGCAAACAGTTGCTTCTTTCACCTTAGAAGAGGCAAAAGCATATATATTGGAAAAAGTTGAAGAGCAGAGTCGAGCTGAAGTAGCAGGTATTGTACGTAAATATGAGCAGTTGGCCAAAGAGGATGGAAAGAAAAAAGCCAACTATATTTTAGCACAAGCAACAACTCGTTATGCAGGTGAATTTGCAGGTGAGAGGCTTATCAATCTTGTGAGTTTGCCTAGCAATGAGCATAAAGGGAGAATCATAGGAAAAGAGGGACGAAACATTAAAACTCTTGAAATGCTCTTAGGCGTAGATATAGTTGTAGATGAAACACCAGGAGTGATACTAATAAGCTCTTTTAACCTCTATAGAAGAGCTATTGCTACACGAGTACTAGAGATACTTGTTGAGGATGGACGTATACATCCTGGACGGATTGAGGAAGTACATGAAAAGGTAGAGAAAGAGTTTGAGCAAAAAACTTATGAAGAGGGTGAAAATATCCTTATAGACTTAGGGCTTTTTCCTATGCACGAAGAGCTTGTGAGGCTTCTTGGTCGGATGAAGTACCGTGCTAGTTATGGGCAAAATGCTTTAGCTCATACTTTAGAAGTGGCAAAATTGGCAAAAGTGATGGCAGCAGAGATGGGTGGAGATGAAAAACTCGCCTTGCGTGCAGGGCTTTTGCATGACATAGGCAAGGCATTGACCCAAGATATGGGTGGCTCTCATGTTGAGATAGGTGCAGAACTATGCCGTAGGCACAATGAACATCCTACTGTTATAAATGCAATTTATGCACACCATGGACATGAAGAACCAGACAGTGTAGAGAGTGCAGCTGTTTGTGCAGCAGATAAGCTTTCTGCAGCTAGACCAGGGGCCAGACGAGAGGTACTTGAAAGTTTTACTAAACGAGTAAAAGAGATAGAAGAGATTGCCACTTCTAGAGCAGGGGTAGAACAAGCTTATGCCATTAATGCAGGCAGAGAGATACGGGTTTTTGTCAATGCAATTAAAATGAGTGACAATGAGGCAGTACTTTTAAGTAAAGAGATTGCAAAAGAGATAGAAAATAAGGTACAATACCCAGGTGAAATTAAAATTAATGTGATTAGAGAGACAAGATCAATACATTATGCTAAATAATAAAGGTAAAAGAATGAATAGATGTGATGAAATTAAAGCAAATGTAAAAATGGAAGAGAGATATGCTGGCATAAGTCTTACTTTTAATAATAAACCTGAACTTAGAGTGGAAATTGAAGAGGCAATTACAAAAATTACAAAAAAGACAAAGATGTCACCACTGATTTTTGATAGCTCAAGAGACAGAACAGAAGCAATACAAGCACTTTATGTTGAGTTTAATGATGATGTACAAAGAGATAGTGGGGCATTTTTTGAGTTACTGCTTAGAGAGTTAAAGATAGACAAATGCGTTAATGATGTAATTAGAAAATAGATGTTAGGAGATTTAGAATTTATGTATAAAAAAATACTTATTGGACTATTGTTGATATGCAGTATTAACTTATCTGCTTCTGGGGAGAAGGCACCTGTTGTTGTTCTTGAAACAAATACAGGCAAGATAGAACTTAAACTATACCCAAAAGCAGCACCTTTAGCCGTGGAAAACTTTGTAACGCATGTAAAAAATGGATATTATAATGGTTTAATTTTTCATAGAGTTATCAAAGGGTTTATGATACAGGGTGGGGACCCTACAGGCACAGGCACAGGTGGTACATCTATTTGGAAAAAAGAGTTTAAAAACGAGTATGGACCTAACCTTGTTTTTGATAAACCATTTCTTTTGGCTATGGCAAATCATGGACCCAATACAAATGGTAGCCAGTTTTTCATTACCGTGGCGCCAACCACATGGCTTAATGGCGGATACACCATTTTTGGTGAAGTAGTCAATGGAAAGAAGATAGTTCAAAAAATAGAAAATGTAAGTGTTGCTCGTGATAATAGACCTCTCTTTGAGCAGGTTATTAAAAAAGCGTATATAAAATAAAAGATACCTTTTCTTCGCAACAAATCAAGGTTTGTACAATATGAATTTAAATGATTTGAGAGCCAAACGGCAAAAATGGCTTACTTGGAAAAATATTAAACCCTACCAAGAAGCGATAAAAGATTTACCAGAGTACTCAAGTATTGAAGTTGCTCTCGATGATGTAGTAAAACTTCAAATAGAAAATCTATCAAATAGAGAGGCAGAGCAAATAAAGCAAACTGCTCTACTTATGAAGCCTTGGCGTAAAGGACCTTTTGAAATTAATACACTTCTTATAGACTCAGAGTGGCAAAGTCAAATCAAATACAATTTGCTGGAGCCTCACTTTAATCTTAAAGATAAAGTTGTGGGCGATATAGGGTGCAATAATGGCTATTATCTTTTTCGTATGCTTTCACAAAAACCTAAAAAACTTATAGGTTTTGACCCATCGCCTATTTATTACTCACAATTTCAGTTTATCAATCACTTTGTAGGGAGCGACATTGTTTATGAGCTTTTGGGTGTGGAGCATGTGGAGTTTTATGAGCATAAGTTTGATACACACTTTTGTCTAGGTGTGCTCTATCATCGTACAGACCCTATAGCAATGCTAAAATCACTCTTTAAAGGGCTCAATAGAGGTGGAGAGCTTATATTAGATACTTTTATGATAGATGGAAAAGAGGAGATATCTCTTACCCCAAAAGATAGATACTCTAAAATTCCAAATATCTATTTTATACCTACAGTTAATGCTTTAAAAAACTGGTGTTATAGAGCAGGGTTTAAAATAGTTGAGGTACTAGAGATAATGAAAACCAATCCAAGCGAACAGAGAAAAACAGAGTGGATAGACACTCAAAGTCTTGAAGACTTTTTAGACCCAAATAATCCCGAAAAGACAGTAGAAGGCTATCCGTCTCCTAAGAGAGTCTATATAAAAGCCATAAAATAACGCCAATGTAAACAACTAAAGCTTACTTTTATTTTTAAACAAGGTACATTTTGCTATAAATACGCTAATAAAAGAGAAAAACAGATAAAGCTTAAGGTTTTGTTTGTTTTTTTGAGTAGATTGGATGGTAAAAATGAGAATATTGACGGTAGGCTTTAGTGATGAGTATGTTAAGGAACTTGAAAAAGAGTTAGAGAGATACTTTATCTGCATTGTTGATAATGCAAAAGATATGTATGATGCAACAAACTTTACAGATTTTAGACATTATGAGCTTGTTATTATTGTTGACGAGGGCGTAAAGTTTTCACTTGAACGTTATGTCAATGAAGTCAAAAAGAAGAAGAGCGAAACAAAAATTATGATTTTGACATCTAATTACAATGAGCAGGCTGGATTTTACTCTTTAGGGGTTGATGATGTTGTTCATAATCACTGTGAGCATCCAGATCTTATTGCTACAAGGGTTCTTGCAAATATGAGGCACCTTTTTGGTACAACAATAGATATAGGTAAACTGGTAATTGATATTCCCAATAAAAAAATAGAGTATGATAAAAAAATTGTTTCACTTAATGGTAAAACATTTGATATATTGGCATATCTTGCCCTTCGTAAACAAAGAGTATTTTCAAAAGATGAAATAATCAACGCTCTTTGGGAAGAACCAGAGTATGTGAGCGATAACACTGTTGAGGTTGCGATTAACCAGATTAGAAAAAGACTTAAAAGTATTCTTGGATTTCAAGTGATTCATACAGTAAGAAGACGAGGCTATAAGTTCTCTTATTAAATTGTTCTTCTCTTGTTCCCAGCGTCTAGATGAGAACAGATACTTCAATTTTTTATAATTTTTAAATATTTCCCTTGTTTCAACTGTAGCGTTGTTTCTCTCTTCATTTTTTTAGAAAAAACGAAGCAAAAAATCGTCATTCCTCTCGAATCGCTTTGCTTTCAAGGGCGTTCGGAATGACAGGCACGCTTTGCGTGATTGATAGAGAGGTTTTTTTGTTATAATCTTAAAAAATTATAGGATTATCTATGCAACTAAATACCCATCTAAACATCAATACTTCTCTTTGTGGCAAAGTCACAAAACTACAAGAAAACTATGCAGAAGTCCTACTCCATACAACACAACAAATGACAGTAGATACACAAGGCTTAGTGCATGGTGGTTTCATATTTGGTGTAGCTGATTATGCAGCTATGGCTGCTGTTAATAACCCTTTTGTTGTATTGGGAGCTTCTAATTCAAAGTTTATTGCTCCTGTGAAAGTAGGGGATGTGGTTTTGTGTAAAGCAATAGTGGTAAGTGAAAAAGGGAAAAAATGCGAAGTGAAAGTAGAAGCTTTTGTAAGTGAAAAACTTGTATTTGAAGGTAGTTTTACCACTTTTGTACTTGACAGACATGTATTGGAAATGTAGGGCGGAAAATTGTTGAAATACATAACTTTGGTACTGTCTGCCAGAGATTACTTATAATTTATATTATACGCTACTAATATTGTTCATTGGTGGGCAGAAATGACCACCCTACAGCTTTTGGTAATTGTATTATATTTGTAGGGTGGGCATTCTTGCCCACCAACAATCACTTGTTGATTGATATTACAGATTGCTAATTCTTATGTCAGATACATAGTACCAAAAGCATACATTTCAATAACTCCTTACCACATCAGAAAACTCTTCTAAATCCAAATCTTCGTCTAAACTATACCACTCTGCATCATAGAACCCATTTTTAACAAATTTACCAAATGATGAAAATTCCCATTCCTTGGCACTAG
>JAUXGC010000053.1 GCA_030622375.1 Sulfurovum sp. | reverse complement strand
TTTAAAAATCTTAGAGATGAGAGTAAACTTAGTCCAACATTTATGATATTATTGGTTTTGGCTACTATGATTGCTACTTTTGGTCTATTTATAAATTCAAGTTCAGTAATTATTGGAGCCATGCTTTTAGCTCCTCTAATGCAGCCCATAGTAAGTCTTAGTATGGGAGTTCTTAGGCAAGATGATGCACTACAATTCAATGGTGCAAAAACTATTTTAGTTGGCATATTCGCTGTTTTACTTACAGCTGCTGTTATAGCACTTTTTACCCCTATAGATAGACTTACATCAGAGATGGCTGGACGGCTCTCTCCAACTATTTTAGACCTTTTTGTTGCTATAGCCTCTGGAGTCGCAGCAGCCTATGTAAAAAGTAATGAAAAGATACTAGGCTCATTGGCTGGAGTTGCCATTGCTGTGGCACTAGTGCCACCTTTGGCTGTGGCAGGCATAGGACTTGGTTGGGCTGATTGGCATATGTTTAGTGTATCATTTTTACTTTTTATTACCAACCTTGTTGGCATTGTTTTTGCTGCGGCATTTACTTTTGTTCTTTTAGGTTTTTCCCCTATACATATTGCAAAAAAAGGGATACTTATATGGATGACTATCGTGCTTGTTGTTGCCATACCTCTCTATGGATCTTTTAGCAAGATGCAAGAAGATATACGGGTACAAAAAATTCTTTCAAATTTAGCAGTGACCGTGGGTCAAAATAGTGTAAAACTCACTCATATAGAGTTAGTGCATCGTGAAGATATAAATGAAGTACGATGTGAAGTTATTGCAACAGGGGTTCTCAGCAAAGATGAACAACACTACTTAAAAGAGGTGATACAAAAAACTATAGGCAAAGAGATTGAAGTTATTGTAACTTTCAGATATAGGCTCTAATCTAATATATTATGTAGAGTATTAGCTTCCATCATCCAACTACTAAGAGTATCCCACTCCTCATTTTCAATCATTTTTTGACATTTTGTGAGTTCAGACTGAAAGGCATTGATGGCTTCAAGCAAATTTGTTCTATTTTGCCTAAAGACATCCTCCCACATATTTGGTGAAGATTTGGCTATGCGACTCATATCTTTAAATCCACCACCAGCAAGGGCAATAATACTTGCAGAGGCTTCTTGTTTCATGACAGCATTTGCAAGTGAAAAAGAGAGTGCATGAGGCATATGGGAGATAAATGCAGCATGCTTATCATGTTCTTTTGCACTCATAAAAACTATTTTCATGCCAATACCAAAAAATAGTTTTTTGGCTACTTCTTGTTGATGTACCCCACTTTTTTCTATATCACAAAGGACAACAACTTTATCAGTATAAAGATTGTCAATAGCAGCGGTAGGACCAAACTTTTCTGTTCCTGTCATAGGGTGTGCAGTGACAAAGTTTGCTCTTATATCTTTAGGGATACTTTCTGAAATTTTCTCTTTAGTACTACCAAAATCAATAATAGTAAATTTGTCATTTGAAATTTTTATCTCATTAGCTATAGTAATGATGCCATCAACAGGAATTGTTAAGAAAATAATATCACATTTGCTTATCTCATTTAATGTTTGAACAATTTCGTCAACTAGACCCAAACCAAGTGCTTGTGAACAATGTTTTTTATTATGGTCAAGACCTATAATATAAACATCGTTTAAAGTTCTTTGTAGTTCAATACTAAGAGAGCCTCCCATAAGACCAAGCCCAATAATACCTATTTTTTGTATTGCCATGACCACACTCCCAGAGTCCATATAATCTTTGCTGATTATAACATATCTACCTAATTATTATGAGTTTCTTATTTAAAAAAAGATAAACTAATAACAAATTATATTCAAGGTTAATTATGATAAAAAAGATGATATTTTTATGGATGTCAATAGGGGCATTAGTTCTAGCACAGAGTATAACACAGATTAAATTTGAGGGACTTGCCCACCTGTCACCTTCTATGGCAATAGAGATTGCTGATATTCGCGTAGGGGATCAGATGGACAGCGATAAAATTAATCAATCTATTAAAAACTTTTTTAAACAAGGGTATTTTAAAGATGTATGGGTTGACAGAGAAGGAAGTGTTCTCACGTATCACTTTAAAGAGAAAGTAGCTATTGCAAATATACAAATTAAAGGTTATGGTTCTGGCGATAAAGGTAAAGACCTTTTAGCTGGTATTGGACTTAAAAAAGGTGACCTTTATGATGAAAGAAGAGTTAAAAAAGCTAAACAAACACTTATATCTAAACTTGAGAGTAAAGGCAATTATGATTCTGTTGTTGAAGTCATCACGGAACCTGTAGGTACAGGAGCTATTTCTGTTATTTTTGATGTAAATAAGGGTGAAAAAATTAAAATAAAGAAATTAAACTTTATTGGTGCTTCAGCACTAAGTAAAGGTGACCTTGAAACAGGTCTTGCTAACCAAGAAGAAGATTTTCTTGGTTGGTTGCCTCTTTTAAATAGCGGTGATGTAAAAGTTGATCAACTTGAATATGACGCTTATAGAATAAAAGATACTTACATGAAGCATGGATATTTAGATGCTTATGTGAGTGAACCACTTATGAGAGTAGATTATAGTTCATACAGTGCAGAGATTGATTATCAAATACGAGAAGGTGTTCAGTATAGAGTAGGAAATGTTGGCATAGAGCAAAATATAAAAGGACTAGACACCAAGCATATAACCAAAGAACTATCACTGAGAAAAGGACAAATATTCAATATTACGCGTATGAGAAATGATATACAAATGCTTCAGGAAGAAGTAGGTAATCTTGGATTTGCTTATGCAAAAGTTGCACCACAAATACATAAAAATACAGAAAATAAACGTGTAAATATTCAGTACTCAATAGAGCCAGGATTGACTGTGGCTATCAATGATGTTTTGATTTCAGGCAATGATAGTACAAAAGATAGGGTCATACGCAGATACATCTATCTTGCTCCTGGAGATACTTTTAATGCAGAAGATTTAAAAGACAGTAAAAACTCTTTAGGAAGAACTGGTTTTTTTGAAAAAGTAGATATAGAGAGTCAACGAATATCAGAAGACAAAATAAATCTTCTTGTAAAAGTAAAAGAAGCATCTACTGGTACCATCTCTGCTGGTGGTGGATATGGTAGCTATGAAGGATTTATGCTTAATGGTTCTATTTCTGATAAAAATATTTTTGGTTCAGGTATTAATGCAAATATAGGGTTTGATGTTTCAAAAATTTCAACAAATTATAACCTTTCATTCACAAATCCTAAAATATGGGACAGTATGTATAGTCTAAGCCTTAGTCTTTATAAAAAAGAGTATAAATATATTGACTACACTCAAGATCAACTTGGAGGATCATTAATCTTGGGAAGAGAATTTGCTAGGCACTTTCACTTTTCTTTAGGCTTGGGGTATGTGGACAATAAATCAAAGTATGCTGATAATAATACAACATTTTTGAACCCAATAGATGGAACAGTATCTAATTTATCTGATTTGTATAAAAGCCTTTATAACGATCAGTATAAGAAAACTTCCCTATTTTCTGGTCTATCTTTTGATAATACAGATGATTTTTATGTTCCAAGAGAAGGGATGATCTCTGTTTTGAATATTGAGTATGGAAGTTTGGATGGAGATCTAAATGAAAATGATATGAGTTTATATCCAGGAGGCTATGGTAACTTTGTAAAAGCATCTGGAAAGTTTGGACTATATTATGGTTTAAATGACTGGATAGACTACGATCTTATTTTGAGACTCAAAGCAAGAGTTGTAACTATTGAAATAGGAGATGATGAAAAACTTCCTACTGCAGAAAAACTTTTTATGGGAGGTATAGGGAGCGTAAGAGGCTACGATCCATATTCTCTCTCTCCAGTAGATGGTGCAGGAAATAGGATTGGAGGTACAAAACGTGCTTCTGCAACAGTTGAAGCTAGTATACCTCTATCTGAGGCAGCAAAGATGAGACTAGCTTTTTTCTATGACTATGGTATGATTGGTACAGATAGTTTTAATGATATTACAAGATCTTCTGCTGGTGCGGTTATAGAGTGGCAATCTGCATTTGGACCTATTAATCTTGTTTTTGCAAAAGCAATAAATCCTGAGGATAATGACAGAACCTCTACATTTGAATTCTCTATGGGAACTAAATTCTAAGAAGTGTTATATTAGGAGGTTGTAAATTTTCAAACTATATTTTTAGCGATTTATTTTTTGGGAAATTACTTTTGTCTTTTACTATAATAGTAAAATGAATAGGTTTTTCTAAAGCTTTTATACTCTCTTTTGCAAGATAGAGAGGTTTGTTCGACAAGATATATAATATTCCTTTTTTATACTTAAATATGATATCTGTAGAGTTGGAAGTTTCATGCAGTATTGTAATAAGAGTATAGATAAAGTTTAGCCATAAAAATGTCTGTTTTTTTGGAAGTAGAGATTTGAATTTTTGAAAAAGTGGTTTTTGAGATAACTCTTTCTCGTACATACGCAAAAGTAGTGAGACTAGAAGTATCTGCTTATGATTAAAACCATAATTTAACTCTTGTATGGCAATATAGAACGCATGTTGATTCGCATTATAGATTGTAAGTGTTTTGCCAATATTAGAGAGCTGTAGTGCCCAAAGAAGCTCTTTTTTGTACCGCTCTTTGTCTCCTATTTCATTTTGCAATATGCTGTATAGATGTGAGGCAAGTTTAAGTTTGCTTTTTTGTTCACTCTTTATCGCCTCTAGAGGGTTAAATCGGTCCAAAATAGAAGTGATACTTGGGTTTACTTTAGTTGGAAACTTAAGAGAGTTTTCTTTTAAGAGATGTTCAAGAAAAACTCCCTCTCTAACCCCAACCGAACTGCTAATAACAGACTCGGCATCAATATGTTCCAGTATCTCATTAAAAATGAGAGTGCCTTCTCTAATGGTGTCATATCTATTTTTCTTAAGATTAAATCTTTTTAAATTTTTTATGCTAGATAAAGGTATATCTTTAAAATAAGCTATATGTGTATCTATGTCGTAGGTAAAAGCATGAAGTTTATCTAGAGGGTAAGCAATGTTTTTCATAATGCTTTTACTAAGTGTTCTTGCTGTTCCTCCTATGCCTATAGCTAAAGAGTGTCTAAAATGTTTAGGGAGTTTTTTTAATTCATCTTTTATATATGCTTTTGCTTTTGTATTTATCTTATTGAGTGATGTATCTTTATCAAAAAAGAGCTCTTTGAGTCTAACTGTACCTAAATTTAAAGAATAGGTATCAATAATATTTCCATTTTTAATGAGTGCCATATCAGAAGAGCCACCACCTATATCTATAGTGATCCCCTCATTTATTGGGAGCAAATTATTCGCAGCAATAGCTCCGTATTCTGCCTCTTTTTTCCCATCTATGGTTTTAATATAGAGTCCAAGCTCTCTCTCTATCCACTTCACAAATATCTCTCTATTGGGCGCATCTCTAAGTGCAGAAGTGGCAACACAAATTGTTTTGCTAGCTTGATATCTTTGTATGGTATGCACGAATGATTGAAGAGCCAAGAAAGCTCTTTTTATGCCAATAGGCTGAAGATAGCCATCTTTTAGATAAGCACCCTCTCCAATACGAACTTTAGATTTTTGTTCACATATAAGATGAAATCCGTAATGGCTAGTTTTTTCAAATATTACGAGTCTAGCAGAGTTTGAACCGATATCAATAATTGCAGTTCGTTCAGACATAATTTATAACTATTCTTCTTCTTGTAGTTTATTAAATTTAAATTTTAATTCTTCTATGTTTTCAACATTATTTGGGTCTGAAATAATACAATCTACAGGACACACAGCAATGCATTGTGGTTCATCAAAATGACCTACGCACTCAGTGCATCTATCTGCATCTATAAGGTAAACAGGGTCGTATTCTTCGATTGCCTCATTTGGACACTCTTCTCTACAAGCATCACATGCAATACATTCATCAGTTATTAAAAGAGCCATACTATCCTCTTGTTGAAGCTTTTTTAAACTTCAAAAATTATTTATACGAGTTATAACCTAGCATTGCTTATGCTTTATTTAAATATGGAATAAATTCTATTTTTATTGACTATTCTTTAGATAAGGGGAAACAATTAGTGCCACTAGTTATGGATTTATGAAGATATATCTTTTGGAAAACAAAATCTATATCCACGTCTTCTTACAGTCTCTATGGTTGTAATATCAAGGGGTTTGTCCATTTTTTGACGAATTTGGTTGATAGCTACTTCTATTACATTTGGAGTAACAAGTTCAGGTTCTTCCCAAATAGCATCAAGAAGTTGCTCTTTTGAGACAATTTGATCTTTATGCATTGCTAAGTGAGTTAAAACTTCAAATGGCTTCCCTTTAAGCTCTATCTCATTACCTTGATAGATAATTTTTTCCTCTTCAGGGTTGATAGTCAAGTCTTCAATTTCAATAATATTAGAAGCCCCAAAGCGAAGTTTGGCTTCAATGCGTACAAGCAAAATATCATAATCAAGAGGTTTTCTAATAAAATCATCTGCACCGGCACACAAAGCTTCTATTTCACTATTCTTATCTTCAAATTCGGAGAGAACTATAACAGATGTTTTGTGTGCATCTTTTTTTATTTTGCTTATAAGTGTTAAATCCTTGCTACCAGTTTTTGAGTGTCCAATCAGTACCAAATCGTAGTTTCTTATATCAAGATAGTATTTGGCATCACCAAGATTTTCTGCTACATCGCATTGGTACCCATTCTCTGCGAGTAGCACAGAAAGTGTTTTGCTTAAATCAACTTCATATTCTATAATTAGTACTCTCATCAGTGAACCTTCATCTTTAAGTTATATTTAATATTATAGCATAAAAATTGGGTTTATGAAAATTTTTTAAAATTTTAAAATTTCCAACTTTTACTCAAGCCAACACTACAGTTTGGCAAAATATCTGGTTTTGAAATTTTAAGCATAAGTGCTTTAATGTGTGGATAAGTTGTGCAGAGTAACATTTTTATGCCAAGTAGAGCATCTTCAAGAAGTTTGTAGCGTTTTTCTTTGAATTCTGTTTGTATTAATGAGACCATATCTGCATAGTTAATAAAATTTCCATCTATATAATCATAAGAAGCTTCTAAGTCAATGATTACTCGTTGTGGTCTGTCGCGTTCAAAATCAAGCAAACCTATTATAACATCAAACTCAAAATTATCTATATGAATAGTCATTTTAAACCTTACTCTCTTCCTTGTTGAAGAGTCTGATGATATTTGGAATATGTTTATAAAAGATAATTATTGTAATAATCCAAATAGGAGCGTGAGAACCAATGCCCGGTACTTTTGGATATAGTACATATGAGGCGATAATAAAAGCAATAAGACCAATAAGTGAAGAGAGTGATGAAATCTTTAACCCTTTACTTGCACCTAGCCACACCCCAATAGCAATCAGTGCAGGGATGGGCATCATTATAAGAAATACACCAAATCCTGTTGCAACACCTTTGCCTCCTTCAAAAAATAGAAATGCTGAAAAACAGTGCCCAATAACAGCGAGTACTGCTATTGTCCACAGTACAGACTCAGGAGCATTAAGCATCTTGGCTACGAGTATGACTACAATACCTTTAATGCCATCTAAAAAAAGTGTGGTAGCCCCCAATTTTTTAGCAAGTTTTGGGTCTTTCTCTTTGACAACTCTAAGTACATTGGTTGCTCCAATGTTGCCACTCCCCTCATTTTTGATATCCACGCCAGCAAACTGTTTTGCCAGCAGATAGCCAAATGGAATACCGGCTATAAGATAAGCAGAGATATAGAGTAAGATATTTTGATTTAGTAAGAGGTCCATAATTTGTCCACAATTTTATTTTATAGTGCAATTTTAACTGAATTTTGATAAAATAGCTAGAATATTAAACATATATAAATTAGAGCGACTAGTCGCGTGAGCTTCCTGCTTAAGGAAACAAAGCGTTAGTGTAGCAGATGGAGCTTTTGCTCTATATGCGTTATATAAAGGCATAGAATGAGTATTGATTATAGAGCTGAGATAAATAGATTAAAAAAAGAGCTGGATGTAACTGTAGTGGCACACTA
>JAUXGC010000022.1 GCA_030622375.1 Sulfurovum sp. | reverse complement strand
CTTCTCCAACTTGATAGTCAAGCCCCTCAACTTTAAATCCATGTCTCTCTGCCCAGCGAAGATACATACGATAAAGCATACTTGCCCAATCTTGTGACTCAGTACCACCAGCTCCTGAGTGTATTGAGATAATGGCATTTGCTCCGTCATGTTCTCCACTTAGCATCATCTGTACCTCTAAGGACTTGATACTCTCCTGAAGAGCTGGTGCATCTTCATAGAGCATTTCAAGGCTCTCTTCATCACTTTCTGCTTTAGAGAGTTCAAAGTACTCGCTGGCATCATGGACAGCATCATAGGCACTACTATAAGTAGCCAAGATACGTTGGGTTTTTGTTTTCTCTTGAGAGATTTTTCCTGCATTTGTTGCATCACTCCAAAAGTCTTGGTTCTGTTGCATTTTCTCTATCTCATCAAGTATAGCTTCTAATATATTAGGTTTTACAATATTTTTAATATTATCTATTTTAATTGTTAGTAACTTAAGCAGTTCACTGTATTCATATGAGTCCACTGTACAACATTCCTTTTTTAAATTAATAATTAATAGGGTATGATTTTATCAAAATATATTAGAGATAGAGGTTAGAGGTGGTTACCGTACATACAATAGATGAACTACAGAAAGAAAAAGAAAATTTATCGGGAAGCATAGGGTTTGTGCCAACCATGGGAGCCTTGCACCATGGACATCTCTCTCTTATCCGTCAAGCCAGAGAAGAAAATCATAATCTTATTGTTTCTATTTTTGTTAACCCCACACAGTTTTTAGAGTGTGAAGAGTTGGATAGTTACCCTCGTAAAGATATAGCAGATAACAAAATATGTGAACTCGCAGGAGTAGATATACTTTTTGTGCCAACAATTGATGAGATGTACGAAAAAGATGAGTTGCATATAGGAGCTCCCGCCATAAGAGGCTATGTTCTAGAGGGGGAAAAGAGGCCTGGTCATTTTGATGGGATGCTACAAGTAGTAATGAAGTTACTAAATCTTTCCGGTGCTACTAGAGCATATTTTGGAAAAAAAGATGCACAACAGTTAATATTGATTATCCAGATGGTAAAAAATTATTTTATGAGTGTAGAGATTATTCCGTGCGAAATAGTACGAGATGAAAGAGGATTGGCATTAAGTAGTCGTAATATTTATCTTAAAGAGGAGGAGAAAACAAGAGCTTTGGTACTTTCGCGTTCTCTTAAGCGTGCTACAAAACTTGTTATGACTGGTGAATTAAATGTGGAAATTATAAAAAAAGAGATGCATATGGTACTAAAAGATGTAGATGAGTTAGAGTATTTATCTATAGTTGACAGGAATTTTAATATTTTAGAAAAAATTGAAATAGGTAATACGATTATATTGCTTGCCGCATGGGTGGGCAAGCCAAGACTAATAGATAATATTTGGATTTAATTTAACTAAAACAGGTCCTCAAAAAGTTCATGTGGAGATTTATTTTTTGGAGGTTTTGGTGTTGGTTTTGCTTTTGTATCTCTCTTCTCTTTAATGCCAAAAAGTGATTTGACAGATTTTTTCTTTTGTGCCTCTTTTGTAACAACAATGGCAGCTTCTTGGGTTTCTTCTTTTAAAATTGGGGATGTAGGAGGCATGGAAGGCATATGTATTGCTGGGCTTACAATCTGTATATCATCTTTTGGTTTCAGATAGTCAAGTTCTACTAAAATATCAATAGTTCTTCTAAAAGTTGGTACTGCCGATTGTGCTGCAAAATATTTACGATATTTTTTAGCTCGTATAACTAAAACACCTATGGTATATTTATGTCCTTCTTGATCATTAGCAAAACCATAAAAACTACTATGATATTCGCTCCTATAGCGACCATTTACTGAAATATGGGCAGTCCCTGTCTTTCCTCCTACTTCAAGTCCTGGATATTGGGCTTTTACTCCAGTACCTCTCTTGACAACCTCTAAAAGTATATTATGTATTTGCGTAGCTGTTTTTTTGCTTACAGATTTTAGGTTACCTATTTTTGGTTTTAATGTATAGTGATTTCCATTTATATCTTGAAGATAGTTTACAATATATGGAGTTACTGCTACGCCATCATTATTAAAGGCACTGTAGGCTTTAAAAAGCTGTGCAAAAGTAACCATCATCCCGTAACCATATGCACTGTTGGCTCTGTACATTTTACGGTTTAATTGATCTATCGATTTAAGTGAACCAGGTAAATCACGGGAGAGATCAAGTCCAGAAGGTTTTGCTATACCAAATTTAAGTAGCCCTTCTCTAAACTCCTTGCCTGTGAGCTTCCAAGAGACTTGAGATATTCCTATATTTGATGAGTGTACGATGATATCTGTAGCGGCAAGCGACTCAAATCTATGATCATCTGTAATAGCTCTTCCTTTACCTATTGTAAATCTGTCGTAGTTTGTATTGAATACTGTATCGATATTGACAACTTTATTCTCTAGGGCTATTGCCATAGTGAGAGGTTTTAGAACAGAACCAGCCTCATAAGGATACTCTGAAAACTTAGGATTAAGTGCGGTGATATCTTTTTGTGTAATATGGGCAGGATTAAAACGTTCTGAACTTGCCAACCCAATTACTTTTCCAGTTTTACTCTCCATTATGCCCACAATAATTTCATCAGCATTTATGCTTGCTTTCATTTTGTCTAACATAAACTCAACTCTTCTTTGAAATGCCAAAGAAATATTGAGATGTAAGTCCATACCATCAACACGTTGTATTCTTATGCTATTTTTGTCGTGTATCACGGCACCTACAACATCTCTCTTTCCTTTGAAATATCCATTTTTCTTTGAAGTAATATGTTTGTCATAGTTTCTTTCAATGCCTTTTTTCCCCACAGGTCTTGTATATCGTCCATTATTTTTATTCCCCACATATCCAAGGATGGGACTCATAACATCTCCTAGTGGAAATAGTCTGGTCTCACCATTTTCTATAATATCCAATCCATAAAGTACTTCAACACCATTGTGGTTTTTGATTGAGCGAAAGACACCCAATCTTCTAAGTTTATGTGCAAGAGATTTAAGCTGCATTGCATGTCTTAAAGTAATACTTTTAGATATAGTAATATTGCCTTTTATCTCTTTGCCCTTACGATTTTTGAACTTTTTTCGTAGATTTTTTTCAGAAATACCACTATAAATACTAAATAGTTTGATGAAAATTTCTTTTTTGTCAGGATTAACACTCTCTCCGCGTATCACTGCCTGATAGGTTTTTTGAGAACTACTTAAGGTATAGTTATCAGCAGATATAATAGCCCCACGTAAAGATCTATTATGTATGGTGGCATGGTGGCTAGGAGTCCGTCTGTCTGAAGTTATGGTTTTCAATATAGAGAGTAAAAAAAAGAGAACAGCTACAACTAAAAATATAAAAAGTAATAAAACTTTGAGGCTTCTTTGTTCTGTGGCTTTACTGTTAGTTTCTATATTCATGTATTCCTCACCTATATTAGATGCAATTTTATACAAATCTATCTATAAATTGGATAAAATACTTTTTAAATATAGATATAAATTTAAATAAGAAGATACAAGAATGATAGATAAACCTCTTTTGTCTGCAGTAATTATACTTTTAACACTCTCTTTGGTTATGAGTTATTCTCTTTCAACTTATGCGGTACTGCATTTTCACTACAGTGACTTTCACTTTTTTATGAGGCAGAGTTTTGCTGTTTTTATTGGCTTTGCGTTGATGGTGCTTTTAAGTAGAGCAGATTCAGATCGCTGGTTTGTTAAAATAGGGCTAGCTCTTTTTATACTCTTTTTTGTTTTGATGATAACGATGCAGTTTCTTCCGCCATCACTAGTAAAAGCTGTTGGAGGGGCAAAGAGATGGATACGTTTAGGACCTATGTCAATCTCTCCAGTAGAATTTTTTAAAATAGGGTTTGTTTTTTTCTTTGCATGGAGTCTCTCTCGTAAAATAGACAGAACAAATATGAGTTTCATAGAGGAGATACGTGCATTTTTCCCTTATTTGGCAGTATTCTCTTTGGTGGTTCTAGTTATTGCTATTTTCCAAAAAGATTTAGGACAAATTATGGTACTTGGAGGGATACTTTTAGTTTTGTTTTTATTTACAGGGAGCAGTTTAAAATTTTTCTTTACACTGCTTGGTATTGCTTTTATAGCTTTTGTAGGACTTGTATTTATTGCTCCACATCGTTTAGCACGTATTAAGAGCTGGTGGGGAACAGTTCAAGATAGTATTCTTTCTGTTTTTCCTTTTGATTCTGTGCAAAATCTCCGTATTGATATAGGTAAAGAACCATATCAGATATCAAACTCTCTTAATGCTATTCATAATGGAGGCTTTTTCGGAGAGGGTTTAGGAAATGGTCAGTTTAAATTAGGCTACCTTTCTGAAGTGCATACAGACTTTATTCTCG
The DNA here is from genome assembly GCA_030622375.1 of Sulfurovum sp. Classification (GTDB taxonomy): domain Bacteria; phylum Campylobacterota; class Campylobacteria; order Campylobacterales; family Sulfurovaceae; genus Sulfurovum. The sequence goes on along the minus strand of JAUXGC010000022.1, from coordinate 9,890 downwards.
CTGGAGTTAGTGAAGAGTTTGGCTTTCTTGGCCTAAGTTTAGTAGCATTTACGATGCTATTTATTGTTTATCGTATTTTTAAGATTGCATCTAAAGTAAAAAATCCTATCTACTATCTGTTTTGTATAGGTATTGGATTACTTTTTGCTTTTGCATTTATATTAAATAGTTATGGTATTTCTGGGATTACTCCTATTAAGGGAATAGCAGTGCCATTTTTGAGTTATGGTGGCTCTCATATCTTGGCATCATGTATAGCTATAGGTATGGTGTTAATGATTTCCAAAGAGGTACCTAGAAATTCTCAAGGAGAAATATTATGAGTATTGTTATGACAGGTGGTGGGACAGGTGGGCATCTTGCTATCATTAAAGCAGTAAAAGAGCATCTTAGAGGAGAAGAACTTATCTACATAGGTTCAACTAAAGGGCAAGATAAGAAGTGGTTTGAGGGTGATGATGATTTTAAAGATAAATATTTTTTTGATACTCGTGGTGTGGTCAACCAAGGTGCTTTGGGTAAGATAAAATCTATTTTTATGCTGTTTAAAGCAACATTAAAAGCTAGAAAAATATTAAAACAAGAGAAGGCTAAAGTGGTTTTTTCTGTAGGAGGCTTCTCTTCGGCCGCTTCATCTTTTGCAGCGAAGAGCTTGGGTATTCCCCTAGTAATACATGAGCAAAATGCGGCATTGGGCTCACTAAACAAACTACTAAAACCTTATGCTCAAGAGTTCATCTCCTCTTATCTTGAAGAGAGTCCTATAAAGGCTTATCCTGTTAAAGAAGTATTTTTTCAAAATGCCCACATTAGGCACAGAGTAAAAACTATTATTTTTCTTGGCGGCTCACAGGGTGCTAAAGCCATCAATGTCTTGGCACTTGAAATGGCAGTTGAGCTTCAAAAAAAAGGTATCAAAATTATTCATCAAGTAGGTGAAAAAAACATTGATGAAGTAAAAAAATCTTATGATAATTTAGGCGTAAAAGCTGAAGTATTTGGATTTACTACAAAACTTGCAGAGTATATGAATGAAGCAGATTTTGCTATAGCTAGAGCGGGTGCTTCAACGCTTTGGGAACTCTGTGCCACTGCACTTCCTGCTCTCTTTATACCTTATCCCTATGCGGCATCTGACCATCAGTACTATAATGCTCAGTTTTTAGTAGAAAAAAATCTTGCATGGCTTATGAGAGAGGATAAAATAGATAGTAAAGAAGTCTCAGGTCTCCTAGATAAAGATTTGTCAATAGTCAGTAAAGGCTTAATGGAAATTGTTGAAAAAGATGGAAGCAAAATGATAGCAAAACTTTTAAAAAGTATAAAAAATTCTGATACAATAGATTAATTACAATAACAAGACTAGACAATGTAGCCTAAAATAGTTTATTTTTCTTATCTGTTTTTTATCTCCCAATAACTACAATTTGGCTAAAATATCTCTAATTTACATAAAATAATTTTAGGACGTTTTTTCAATGGATATTAGAAAAGAATATTTAGACTTTTTTCAAAACAGAGGACACGAACTTATAGAGAGCTCTCCTCTTGTACCAGATGACGCAACACTACTTTTTACTAATGCGGGTATGGTTCAATTTAAAAATATTTTTACTGGTGATGCACCTGTGCCTGCTATACCAAGAGCAGTCTCTTCTCAAACATGTATTAGAGCAGGCGGAAAACACAATGACCTTGATAATGTAGGTTATACCGCAAGACATCATACTTTTTTTGAAATGTTGGGAAATTTCTCTTTTGGAGATTATTTTAAAAAAGAAGCTATAGCCTATGCTTGGGAGTTCCTTACAGATGAAAAGTATTTAAATCTTCCTATAGAGAAACTTTGGGTTACTGTGCATGATAGCGATGATGAAGCTTTTGATTTTTGGGCAGAACACATTGCTCTAGAGCGTATCATCCGTTTTGGTGACAAAGATAATTTTTGGCAAATGGGAGATACTGGTCCTTGCGGTCCTTGTTCTGAGATTTTTTATGATCAAGGCGAAGAGAACTTCTCTGGTCCTGAAGATAAAATAGGTGGAGATGGTGATAGATTTTTGGAGATTTGGAATCTTGTATTTATGCAGTATTTCAGAGATGAAAATGGTACCTTAAGCCCACTTCCAGAACCTAGCATTGATACAGGTATGGGGCTAGAGCGTGTTGTTGCCATTAAAGAGGGCAAACTAAACAACTACCACTCTTCTCTTTTCCAACCACTGCTTAATGCTATAGGAGATTTGGTCGGGGTATCATATGATTATGATGCGTCGAATTCTGCTAGTTACCGTGTCATCGCAGATCATATTCGTTCATGCTCATTTCTTCTTGCACAAGGTGTGAATTTTGACAAAGAGGGGAGAGGGTATGTCTTGCGTCGTATTATGCGTCGGGCTATTCGTCATGGGTATTTGCTTGGATTGCGTAAACCGTTTATATTTAAACTAGTAGAGATACTCGTGTCTATAATGGGTGAACACTATGCATATTTAGGCACAAAAGCAGAATCTATTAAAACCTCTATGAAGCTTGAAGAGGAGCGTTTTTTTGATACCATAGAAGCAGGAATCACACTCTTTAATAAAGAGTTGGAAAAGACAAGCGATACTTTCAATGGAGAGGTGGCTTTTAAACTTTATGATACTTATGGTTTTCCTCTTGATTTGACTGAAGATATGCTTCGAGAGAAAGAGATTATCCTTGATATAGATACGTTCGATAGAAAAATGCAAGCCCAAAAAACACAATCTAAAGCCAACTGGAAAGGCACTGGGGATGTAGCGACTACTGGTGACTTTAAGGTGATAAAAGAGGAATTTGGCACTAATGCCTTTGTGGGGTATGAAAGCACTTCATCTTCTGCAAAAGTGTTAGCACTTCTTGATGAGTCATTTAGGCATACAGATAGTATAGACGGCAAAGGTTGGGTATTTCTTGACAATACGCCATTTTATGCAGAGTCAGGAGGACAAGTTGGAGATAGTGGAACACTTAGACAGGTTCAGAGAACTGAAACTGTGACTGAGTTTGCCAAAGTCAAGGTATTGGATACTAAAAAATTTCTTGAAATGAATATGTCTGAAGTTGAAGGGAAGTTGTCTTTGGGTGACACTGTAGAAGCCATTGTAAATGTAGCACGTACAGAGATAGAGAAACATCACTCAGCAACACATTTACTCCATGCAGCACTTAGAGATATTTTAGGTGACCACATATCTCAAGCAGGTTCACTCAATGATGACAAAAGATTGCGTTTTGATTTTTCTCATCCTCAAGCAATGACAAGTGATGAAATAGCAAAAGTAGAAGCATGGGTAAACGACAAAATAAGCAGAGCACTACTGGCAAAAACAGAAGTGATGAGTATAGAAGAAGCCAAAAACTCTGGGGCTATGGCACTCTTTGGTGAAAAGTATGGGGATGAGGTAAGAGTTGTAAGCATGGGTGATGCTTCTACTGAACTTTGTGGAGGCACGCATGTCTCTAATGTATCTCAAATAGGACTTTTTATGATAAAAAAAGAGTCAGGTGTCTCTGCCGGGGTTAGGCGTATAGAAGCCATTTGTGGAAATGCAGCTGTGGTTGCAGTAAAAGAATTAAGAGATGATTTGAATGACATCAAAATAGAACTTAAAAATGTAAACCCGTTAGCAGGAATAGCTAAGCTCAAAGAGCAAGTAAAAACACTTAAAAGCGAACTGACTTCAGTGATGAGTTCTAGCCAAAAAGAGTTGAGTGTAGTAGAAGTCAATGGGGTAAATATCGTCGTAGAAGAAGTTGAAAATGGTGATATTAAAACTATGATAGATGAGCTTAAAAACAGGTATGAGAACATTGCCGTGATGCTTTTTATGAAAAAAGGTGACAAAGTGATGCTTGCAGCAGGTTCTAAAAACACACCTATTAAAGCAGGAGATTGGATTAAGTCTATCGCACCGATTGTTGGTGGTGGTGGTGGTGGACGTCCTGACTTTGCACAAGCAGGTGGAAAAGATACTTCCAAGATTACCGTTGCACTTGAAGAGGCAAAAGTATATTTAAGTGACATCCTTGAAGGCGGCAATTAAATATGACAGAATTCTTCAACAACTATGGGCATTTCATCGTCTTTTTGCATGTACTATCTGCCTTTATCTGGGTAGGTGGCATGATAGCGATTCGTGTGGCAGTGCATCCTGTTATTAGTAGAGGTGGTGTGACAGCAGAAGAGATGTTGCAAAGTGATGTAATGTCTAAAATGCTGGAACCCATACAGAGATTGGGTATCACCTTACAAACAACGGGTAGGTTGTTTAACCTTGTGATGCCTTTCATTATAATTTTATTTGCCACAGGTTTGATGATGGCGATAGCTACAGGTGGACACAATGGAGATTTAAAAACACTTTTTCTTTCTAAAGAGATTATTTGGACCATTATGGCAGTGAACTACACCTATATGTATGTCAAACGAGCAGAAGCGTGGAAGTTGTTTAGAAAAGGTGAAATGAAACTAGCAAAAGCACAATTAAGTTGGATTCCTAATGTACTGTTACCACTGAATATTATCTTAGGTCTTGTAGCGCTTTGGACGGGTGTAAGTTTGAGAGGACTGTAGGGTGTTGTATCCTTACAGCACCTTTAATATTGTACCCATTTGGTGTTGTGGGGACACAACACCCTACGGGAAATATCTATGATACATCTTGCTTCTAATTCTCCCTCTCGTGCTTTACTACTTAATAACTTCGGTATTGACTTCATCCAAAAATCACCTGATTATGATGAAGATCAGATTAGTTCTACTATTGCAAAAGATTTTGTTTACACTGCTAGTAAAGGCAAGTTAGATGCGGCTATACGTGAGTTTGGTTTAGAAATGCCTTTACTTTGTGCCGATACAGTGATTGCGGCAGCTGGTGGCTCTATCTTGCGTAAAGCAAAAGATATTGAAGATGCAAGGCGTATATTGAAGATACAAAGTGGCTCCACGATTTCCATCATCTCTTCAGTGCACTACAAATCAAAAACTCTAGCCTTTTCAGATGTCTCTGCAACATATTACCACTTTAGTAAATTTGAAAAAGATGATTTGGAAGCTTATTTGGAGGGTGGCTTGTGGCGAGGTAAAGCAGGCGCCTGCATGGTGGAAGGTTTTTGTAAAAAGTACATAAAGTCCGTTGAGGGGCATGAAAGTACGGCGATGGGTTTACAGGTTGAAGTTTTATTGCCATGGTTAAAGGATTTGAATTAAATGTATGAAAGTGAAATAAAAGCCCTTAAAAAAGCGGGAAGATTTAGAGAGCGTAAACTTTTTGATGATAGTTTGGATGACTTGGCTTCTAATGATTATTTGGGACTGTCGCGTAGTAAAAAGCAGTTTGGCAAAGCAGTAAAATTAGTTAAAAAGTATAATACATTAAGTTCTAAAGCAAGTATGCTTGTCAATGGTTATCATCCTATACATAAACTATTTGAAGAGACAATCGCAGAGTATAATGGATTTGAAGAGGGGTTAGTAGTAGGCTCTGGATTTCTTGCCAATATGTCACTCATAGAAGCCTTGGTTCGTAAAGGTGATATACTTTTTATAGATGAAGAGTATCATGCAAGTGGCGTGATGGCTTCACAACTTTTGGGAGATAGGGTTGTAACTTTTTCTCATAATGATGTGGATGATTTGAGTAAAAAGCTGCTATCTTATCCTGCCAAAAGGCAGGTAATTGCGGTTGAGGGTGTCTACTCTATGAGTGGGGAGCTTTGTAAAAAAGAGATATTTGATCTCGCAGATGAGACAGAAGCGCTTCTTATCGTAGATGAGGCACATAGTGCAGGGGTAATAGGTGCAAAACTATTGGGTATTTTTGAGTATTACCATATCAATATCACTGAAAGACACATAAAGATGGGTACACTAGGAAAGGCGTACGGCTCGTATGGAGCATATATTTTAGCTTCTAAAAATATTATAAGTTTTTTGGAAAATAGAGCAAAACCTATCATATACTCTACTGCTCCTTCTGTTTTTGATACTGCATTAGCTTTGGTAAATCTGAAACATATACAAAAAAATGTCAAAAAATATACAAAAAAGATTTTAAAGAGACAGGCAGTTGTCAAAAAAGATATAGGTGTTCAGTGCCATAGCTTAATACTGCCTATTGTGATGCTAAATAATGAGTCAGCTCTATCTATGCAAAGAAGATTGATATCTCAAGGTTATTTGGTGGGAGCCATACGTCAGCCTACGGTCAATACTCCCATGCTTAGGGTGATATTGAACTTGAGCGTCTCTACAAAAAAGCTTCAAGATACATTGGTATTTATTAGTCATAACACGATACAATAAATAAGACAATATAACTAAAGGGTTTCTGTGTTAAGTAGTTTAATTAAGGGTTCTATTGTTTTAGTGATAGTTTTTGCTATAGCTTTAGTAGCAGCATTTATCTATGCATATGAAGAGGTATCTTTGGATGCAGATAAGCTTATTAACTATAAACCAGAAATATCCTCTGTTATATTAGACAGAAATGGTACAAAACTTGCATACGTTTTTAAAAAACAACACCGTCTTTATGCTAGGTATGATGAGCTCCCAAGTTTTTTGGTTGAAGGGCTTATTGCCATGGAAGATACGAAGTTTTTTGAGCATAATGGTGTTAATCCAGATGCGATTTTGAGAGCCATAGTAAAAGATATTCAAGCAGGCAGTTTTGTGGAAGGTGGAAGCACACTTACTCAGCAACTTATTAAAAATAAACTTTTATCTAATGAAAAAAAATTGGCTCGTAAGTTAAAAGAGGCTATTTTGGCACTCAAAATTGAACATGAGTTAAGTAAAGAGGATATTATTGAGAGATATCTCAATGAAATCTCATACGGCAATAACTATTTTGGAGTAAAAACTGCTGCTGATGGTTATTTTCACAAAGAGTTAAGTGAGCTTACGCATAAAGAAGCAGCTATATTAGTGGGTCTTCCCAATGCACCAAGCTATTTCAATCCATTAAGACACTACAAGCGTGCATTAAATCGTGCAAATAGTGTGCTTTATCGTATGAAAAGTATAGGATGGATTACACAGAGTGATTATCTCAAAGCGGTAAAAGAGTCGCCCAAAGTCTATAAGACAACACTAACGCAAAATATAGCACCTTATATTGTTGATGAAGTGTTAAGGCGATTTAATGGAAAACTTGGAGATATTCGTACAGGTGGATATCAAATCTATACTACTATAGATATGAAACAACAGGCCATTGCAAGAGATGCCGCGATATTTGCCTATAAAAAAGCACTAAAAAAATATAAAGAGAATCCTGAAACATCTACACTCAATATTGCTTTTGTAGCAGTAGAGAGCAAGACAGGTGACATATTGGCTATGGTAGGTGGTGCAGATTATAAGAGGTCGGCTTTTAATCGAGTAACACAGTCTAAGCGACAACCTGGTTCTGCCTTTAAACCATTTATATATCAAACAGCGTTAGATATGGGCTACAACCCTGCAGCCCCTTTGACTGACTTAGCAAGAACATTTCAGTATTACTATAAAGGAAAACCAAAGATATGGGCACCTAGGAACTATGAACGAAACTTCCAAGGTTTTATTGCCCTCAGAGAGGCATTAGTGCATTCACGAAATCTTGCTACCATTAACTTGGTAGCAGATTTGGGAGTGAGTACCATACGCAAACGATTGGCTTTTTTAGATGTGCCACATATTCCTAGAGATATGTCAATTGCTTTGGGTAACCTTGGGCTAAGTCCTCTTAAAATGGTACAAATATTTTCAGTCTTTGCCAATAAAGGGCATATGATTGAGCCAAGAATGGTTAGTAAAATAATCTCTAAAGAGGGTGCAGTAATTTATGAAACAAGACCCAAAGAGATATCAAATTTTACGACACCAGAACAGGCTTATTTGATGACAGATATACTTCAGGATGTAATCAAGAGGGGTACGGGTAGAAATGCAAGAGTCAGGGGTATAGAACTTGCCGGAAAGACTGGTACGACTAACAACAGTATTGATGCATGGTTTTGTGGCTACTCTCCAACCATAGAGACAGTAGTATGGTTTGGTAGAGATAACAATAAGCCTATAGCCAAAAGGGGAGCAACTGGTGGAGCTTTAGCCGCACCAGCATTTGCATACTATTATGAAAAACTACTTAAACTCTACCCAGATACAAAACGTATGTTTGATATACCACAAGGGGTATTTAGGGGAGTATATGAAGGGAAAAGTGAACTATACACAAAAAATTCTCCACTACCCTCATATCGAAAGAGTCAAGATGAGTATGAGTACATTTCAACTGACGAGTACAGTATTGAGCAAGAGAGTGGGTTTGGATCGGCGGAAACACTTAATATAGATGGAGAGTTTAAAATAGAAGAGGATGACCCACTACATCCTAAAAGAAATGTACCTAAAGTACCGGTTTCAGAAGATAGTGGGACACTGTTTTAACAAGAGTAAGTAGTTTTAAACTCAAATCCTGTAGGTCTAGCTTCATCTGGGTGAACTTGGCTGTGGAACATATATGTTCTATATGTGTTGATAAACTCATCAGACATAACTGGTCTAAGGAACTCAAAGTCACCACGAAGACCTTCAAGCGCTTCTCTAAGTGTACGAGGCATTTGAGGAATATTTTTTTCTTTGATTTCATCAAGTGTTAATTCAAACAAGTCAATATCCATAGGTCCAACAGGCACATCTTTATTTTTAATACCATCAAGACCTGCAAGCATAAGCACTGCAAAACAAAGGTATGGACATGATGCAGAGTCTGGGAATCTAGTCTCAATTCTAGTAGCATACTCACCAGAACCATAAGGAATACGACAAGCAGCTGATCTGTTTTGACTAGAGTAAGTCAAGATAGATGGGGCTTCAAACCCTGGAACAAGTCTTTTATATGAGTTTGTACTTGGGTTTGTAAATGCTGCAACTGCACCAGAGTGTTTGAATATACCACCAAGATACTGTAACGCCATTTCTGAAAGGTTTGCATATTCACCCTCTTTATAGAAAAGGTTTTTGCCCTTTTTCCAGATTGATTGGTGTACGTGCATACCGTTACCGTTGTCACCATAAAGTGGTTTAGGCATAAATGTTGCAGTTTTTCCATTAAGGTGTGCTACCATTTTTACAACATATTTGTATTTTTGAACATTATCTGCTGCTTCTATGAGTCCAGCATACTTGATACCTATCTCACCTTGTGCCATTGCAACTTCGTGGTGACCTAGCATTACGGTTAAGCCTACTTCTTCAAGAAGGAGCATCATTTCAGCACGCAAGTCAACCATGGTATCTATTGGCATTACTGGGAAGTAACCACCTTTGAGTCCAGGTCTGTGACCCATGTTACCATAGTCTCCCATGTCAGTAGCGTCATTCCATGTACCCTCTTCAGAGTCTACTCTGTAACCTGTTTGGTGTACATCAGACCAAATTCTAACATCATCAAAGATGAAAAATTCATTTTCAGGACCAAAAAATGCATCGTCACCCACGCCAGACTCTTCCATATATTTAAGTGTCTTTTTAGCAATAGACCTTGGACATCTCTCATAGAGTTCATTTTTGTAAATGTCATAAACATCACAGATAACGATGATTGTTGAATCAGCAGTAAACGGATCTAAAAACGCTGTTCCAATATCTGCTTTAAGTACCATATCAGATTTTTCAATTGGCTGCCAGTTTTCAATGGAAGAGCCATCAAATGGGAAACCAGCTTCAATCATACTTGGCTCAACCGCAGACATACGGTATGAAATATGGTGCCATGTACCTTTAATATCTGTAAATCTAAAATCTACAAATTCAACCTCATTCTCTTCACAATATTTATAAAACTCATCTGTGTTGTTTACAAACTTACCCATCT
>JAUXGC010000067.1 GCA_030622375.1 Sulfurovum sp. | reverse complement strand
TAAGTAGCCCACTAACCATACTTTGTGCTTCCATAAAAATTTCACCTTTTATAACTCCTTGATTTAAAATTTCACTTAATATGCCTATAAATTTCTTCCTATGCGCTATATTAAAATCCAGCATCTTTTGAGCTCTACTTGTCATAGCAATGGCTAAAAATTCTCTATATATATTTAACTGTTTTTTGCTATCTTCATCTTTATATAATGTATAAAAAAAATGAAATACTTTCTCTTTAGTAGTTATATTTTGTCTAGTAACTTCATACAGTCTATTTTCATACTCCACAATAAACATTGTAATAATTTCAAAAACTATGTCTTCTTTATTTTCAAAATACTCATATATGGTTCCTTTTCCTACACCTGCTGTCTTGGCTATCTGCATAATTGTAAGATTTTTAATACCATAATCAAGCAGTATACCTCTGCAAGCATTCGCTATAGCACTTCTTTTCTCTTTTTTATTTACAATAATTGCCATCAGTATCCTTTTTAATGACTGACCGTCGGTCAATCAAATTATAGTAAAAAATACTTTAAATTACATAAAAGTTGCATGATGGGGGATTCTCTCAATTTAAAAATGCACCAAAAAAACCATACTTTAGCTTCACATATTTTTCATTACGTCAAAAATCAGAATAGAGTTAAAACTCCCTAAATTGATAAGTATAAACTTAACACTTCTCAACTAGTTTAGATAAGAAAAAAGATAAGATGTTATACTAATTTTTATAATAAATCAGGAGAAGTTTATGGATGTAAAACACTATTATAACCCTAAAGGCGAAGAGATACTAGATGAGAAAATTTTTGGTGGTTCACCAACTGGCTTTGTTGATTTTAACCGCTCTAAGTACAAATGGGATAGCAATATTTATGACTTAATGAATGCCAATACATGGTTTCCATCTGAAGTTAATACTAGTACAGAAAAAAAGAATTTTGATAAACTATCTCCTAATGAACAATCAATCTACAAGATGACATTTGCCCAATTGAGCTTCAATGATTCTGCGCAAGAAGAGTATCTTAGTGATTTTAGAAGATTGGCAAATAATCGTCTAGTTAAGTCGGTACTATCTCTTCAAATCATGCAAGAGGTTAATCACTCTAAGAGTTACTCTGTTCTGCTTGATGCTTGTGGCAACTCTGATGAAGTCTTTAATCTCTACAAGTATGATGATGCTCTCAATAAAAAAAACCAACAAATAGCTGAACAGTTCGCTCGTTACATTGATGGAAGTTCTGTAGATAAAATGTTACTCTCTGCTATGGCAAGTGTGAACTTGGAAGGTATTTACTTCCTCTTGGGCTTTAGCTATATTTATCTACTTGGAGACAAGGTGCCAGGTGCCAGAGATATGATTAAATTTATCGCAAGAGATGAACTCAATACCCACTTACCTCTTTTTACAAATATTTTTAAAACTATTAGAAAAGAAAATAAAATCCAAACCAACACCATAGATACTGCCTATACCATGATAGAAGATGCAGTAAACATAGAATTAGAGTACGGAAGATACCTGATGGACCAATTTCCTATCATGGGAGTTACTCCTGAACTGATGAAACAGACTGTTCACAACTATGCCAATGATAGACTTGTAAAAATAGGATTAGACCCCATATTTACACAAAGCAGTACAACCTATCTGCAAAAACTTGTTACTAAGCACTTAGAAATGAATGAAGTTAAAAGTAACTTTTTTGAGAGTAATGTTTCAAATTATGCAAAATCAAGTATAGATTTGAATGATTTTTAAAGTAAATTTCAGATAATTGTTACACTATTCTAAAATTGTATATTGCTTTTATTTATCTTCTAGCTGATAGATAAAGATACCAGAAGGTGCTTTTAACTGAAATATCTCACGCTCCAAAAACCACTCTTCTGTGTTAATAACATTCACCTGATTGGCATCATTCACAGAAGCGTAGAGGTAAGCATCTATATTTGACCAACGTACATGAAGTACTTTTCCATTAAATGTAAACGTTTGGATAATCTTCAGTGTTTTTGCATCTACTATCTGAATCGTAGGAAAATCTTTTCCTGAAAAAGTTACCGCCAAATACTTCTTGTCAGGACTAAGTGCCGTAAATACAGGCAAACCTTGCATCTCTATATTTTTAATAAAATTAAATTTATCATCATAAACCATTACAGCATTATCGCCTACAGCTGGGATAAATATTCTCTTATCACTTAAGCTCCAGAAGCCAAAATGTGGTACTTTGAGTACAGGTTTATTATTTTTTGCCGTAACTTTAATTTCTGAAAATATCATCTTATCTAAGTCTATCACGCCAAACGATTTACTTAGGAAAAAACCTACTATATAAGTATTCTCTTTAATCATCGCATCAAAAGGCATTTTCCCCACGCTAAACTCTTTAAAAATTTTAAATTTTGGCAAACCTTTACCACTATTTTCATTTTTAAGTATAGTCACTTTATCACTATCCATTTGAGCAAAGACAATCATATCTTTGTAAATTTTTATTCCTACATTTTTGGAACCTGTTACTATCTTATCTATAGGTTTTAAATCTCGCGTAAGAATATCCACCGATTTATCATCATAATTTGCCACAGCAACATAGTTTTTACCTATCACAAATCCTATAGCACTTTTAGATGTTTTATACTCATTAAGTACCTTTTCACTAACAGGGTCAAAACGCACTACATACCCATCACGGCTTATGAGGTAACTATCTTTTCCATCAAACTTGATGATACCGTGATTCATATTGTGCATATTTTTCATACGTGACTTAACCAAACCTTTATTAATAATCGCGATAGACTCACTCTCTCGCTCTACAACAAAAAGCTTTTCACTTGCACTTGGTGTAGCAGCAAATAGTGTACTACTCAACAGCAATATAGACAGTATTGACTTCATTAAAATCCTTTTAAAATAATTGCTACTATTGTACTTAAAATTCTATAACATATATGTGACGCATATCAATTTTGAATAAAGACAACTTCTTTCATTAACTGTGGTTTCGTTAGGTTACTATCATCCAACTCTACAACTATGGCACAATCACTTTTCACCAGCTGTACATACAAAGAGATATGTATTTTATCTTCTTTTTGAAGTACTGGTACAGCATAATCCAATACTCTGCTTGACTTTGCATCCACATTATTTACTGTTCTTCCAGTTGCATGAGCAGGGATAATGACTTTTTTATCTTCTTGTGTAAAACTATAGGAGAAATATCCTTGCTTGTCTTCACTAGGCTCTTTCTTATAATTCTTCCATATTACTTTTCCTGCTCTGTCTATCTCTATTTTTAAAAATTTTGCACGTGCAGGCTGAATTATGAGAGGGTGTGTCATTTTATTTTTAAGAGTTACAGTCAGTTTTTTATCTTCTGTTGTAATATTTATATCCATTCCTGTTTTTCTAAACTCTACATCATGAATACCTAAAAACTTATGACTAGCATGATGTCCTCTAGCTCTTTTATCCATCTTCTCTGCACCACCATCTACCTCTGGCATATGACAATTTATACAGCTTATACTGTCTTGTTTCTCATCCATGGCTCTAAAGATAGTGGTATTATTATCGTTGAGCTTATGTGAGTGACAACCCATACAAACTTTTTTAGCATATACAGGATTTGAAACAGAAGAGTGCTTATCACTATCATCGGGATTATCTAGTCTTCCATAGAGTGTGGGTTTATAGCCTTTAGCTTGTCTTGCCTTAGTATTGATATTAAACTTATGTGCTGTTCTAACATAAGCTACTGTATGACAAAAAAAACAAGAGACTCCATCGGTATGGGTTTTATTACTTTTATTTGGTCTCGCCTCCCCAGAGATAAGGTCTTTTATATTGTCAGCCATAGGCATATGACAAGTAGCGCAAGAGTATTTCTCTTTACTTATACTATCGGCTATCGTCTGATGCAGAGTATTGGTAAAGTAGCTATGTGAGTGCACAGAAGTTTGAAACTCTTCATAAATTCTTTCATGGCATTCATTACAAGAGTGATTATCGAGATATTTATCTTTGGCTTGAAGAGAAGGAAAAAAGAGCATAAATAATAAAAAGAGTCTAAAAAGAACGATATGTTTCATTACATAAAAACCTTGGTAACTTATTGAGATGATTTTAAATAAATCACTTTAATAAATTACCCCCTCCCAAAGGAAGAGAGTAAAAGTATCAATTAAGCACCAGGAATATGTTGTCTGTGCTCAACTGAATATGTAAATGTAGGTGTTGTCAAGTTATTGATATACTTAATAAACTCACCTGTTTTTGAGTTATAGATACCAATTCTACCTGTTGTCCACTCAGAAATCATTGTCCATTTACCGTGATTGGCAGGCTCTGCGTGAAGAAGTCTTGGCTGTACTGGCTCTTTCACTGCTGGTCCTAGCTTATCTGTGTGTGGTACAATTTTCTCTTTTCCAAATACTTCTTCTTTTTGTGCTGCTACAACAGTTTGAGTTGCATCCCACTCTTGAAGAACTTTTTTAGTTTTTGCATCAATCAATTGACCTTTTATTTTACCAACTTTAATAATTCTGTCAGTCTCTAAAGTATCTTTATTAATCAAATGAACTTCATTATACTTATCTGGCTTAGCAAGTACACAGTCAGCCCAAAGATATGGTGTATCATGTGCTGTACCAATAAATAGTCCACCACCAACAGTTTCAACTTTTTTAACTACTTTCCAGTTAGAATCCCAAATAACAACAGACCCAATATTCATACTAACAGTAGCATGAAGTTGTTTTCCTTGTCCTTTTGAGTACCAAGAAGAACCTTGACCTGGATGTGGCTTAGATTTTTTACCTGTATATACCTTTGCAGCAAGGTTTTTCTCTTTAAAGTCAACAATACCAATAAGATCGGATCCTTGTGAAGCAATCATAAAGTAACGACCGAAATCTTCACCTTCATCTTCGTTCAAAAATACATCATGGAGGATTTTACCAATATTTGGGATATCTCCAACGATTGGGAAACCTTCTTTAGAGTAATCTATAATATATGTATGTCCAGCATCTTTGAGTGCCATTGCAAAATATGGTCCATAAGGAGTATCAGCGATTGCTGCTACACGACTTGGTCCAATTTGTCCATCAGGATCAATTACACGGCTTGTATCAAACGCTTTAAGTGGCTCAAGTGTATGTGCATCACAAAGAACAGCGCCACCAGGGTTATAGTTACCGGCAATTACATATTTGCCATCTGGAGATACCGCAAGTCCTCTTGACTCTTGACCTACTTGAACCGTAGCCAATGTTGGTTGCCCTGGAGCACCAATATCAAACATACTTAGTTTACCTGAACGAGAGATAGAATATGCATATCTAGGCTCATGTTTGTTCGTTACTGTTACATGAACCGCAAATCCAGCTTTATGTCGAGAAAGTACTTTACCTGTAGTTGAATCAATAAAGTCAACCAAAGATGCATCTCTCTCTGTTGCAAAAGTAATATCTTTTACATTCTTAACTTCAGCATCTGCATAACTCATAGCACCGTCTTCAGCTACAGGATATTTTTTAGCCAATGCATCTCTGTCTGCTAATTTTATCCAAGTTCCCTTTACTTCATCAAGTTCAAGTGTCAACTCAACTGTATTTTTCCAGTCTTGCAACCAGTCAATCATACCAGACGCATCATCTGCCGAGAATGAAGTATTCCATGCTGGCATTGCAGTATTTTCGATACCATTTAAGATTGCTTCAGATAAAAATTCTCTACTTTTTTTCTTGAGAGCTGCTGGTCTAAGGTCTGATCCAACACCACCTTGGTGGATAGGTCCGTGACACCCTTGACACTCTTTTTCAAATACTTCTGCAAAGTTCATTGTTGATGTACCTGCCATAGCCATTGTGGCTGCAAAACTAGTTGCCGCTGCCAAGCCTAAAAGTCTCTTCAATTTCATTCTTTCTCCTTTTTGTTATTGTAAATTAGCTTCTCTAAGCTTCTTTATAATTTTGAGGGTTCTGCCCAACTCTCACACTTACAATTTAATCTTTCAAATCATAGGTAAGTATATCACTAATTAACTTAAGCAAAATATATAACTATCATAAAATTTACTAATAATTATTGCTCATCCTGTAATCTCTTTTTTTCCTGCTTATATATCCAAAACATTGGTAAAATAATTATTGTATGCAAAAATATAGTTAAGGTTAATGGACCTTGATTAAGCATTGCAAAAAAGCTTGGTACTACATCTGTTAATTCTGAAATCATTTTATATCTCCTTTTTCATTTAATGGACCATAATTTATGGCTCATGATGGAGAGAAGAATCTCTCCATATTTTTATGCTTCAGCTACTTGTGCTTGCTTGGCTTGCTTACCAATAGTAAGAAGATCCCAAACAAGATAGACAAATCCTATGAATGTTACTACACCCATGACAGCTCTCCATTGCATAGCCTGAACCATCCAAGGTAACTCTTGTGCTGTAAAGAATGCACCCCAAGTAGCACCAAGTTCTGCTCTTTCAACAAGCACTTGCTCGTATCCAGCGATAGTCAAGGCAATTCCCATACCCATAACACCAAGACCTATAAGCCACATTGCCATTTTACCATTGAATGTTGCTTTCATTTTTTTAATACCATACGCACCTTGGATACCCATATACATCATCCCAATAAGAATAGTTGCATAAGCACCAAAAAATGCCAAGTGACCATGAGCCGCTGTAAACTGCGTACCGTGTGTATAGATATTTACTTGAGGTAATGTATGAAAGAATCCCCATATACCCGCACCCAAGAAGTTACCAAATGCATTCATAACTATCCATGCCATAGCAGAACCATTGTTCATTACAGAACCTTCTTTACCTTCTGCGTGTGCTTTACCTTGTTCTTTGCCCCAATCATAAAGGACATGAACAAACATAGCAACTAGTGGAACCGGTTCTAATGCTGAGAATAGTGCACCAATTTCCCACCAGTACTCAGGTGTACCGATCCAGAAGTAGTGGTGACCCATTCCAAGGATACCTGAACCAAAGAGCATAAGCACTTCGATCCATAGCCACATCTCAACGATCTCTCTTTTTG
>JAUXGC010000125.1 GCA_030622375.1 Sulfurovum sp. | reverse complement strand
TAAAAAATCATGTTTATTTGGTTTTGTAACAACAAAGGAAACTATATCACATTGAGCATTTTTAAGTTTATTGAAATAGTCGTACATGCTTGCAGTATAAATATAATTAAATTTAAGATTTGTACTTTTAGAGATCACTTCTAAAAAATCTATAGAGATACCACTATATCCATCTTTATTTTTAATGACAAGTGGTTCTTGATGACTTCTGAGACAAATATTTACATTTTTTTTATCTTTAATATAAGCTATTTCCTTAGCACTAAAGTTTATAGGAACAGAACTCTTCCGGGCATGTTTCTGCTTGTAAATAAAATCATCTAAATGATTGAATTTATAGTATTTTTGCTTGACGATATTAAACTGTTGTGCTATTCCTTGGATCTTTTGGATATTTATCTCTCCATAGTTTCTGTTATATCCACTGAGTTCTTTGAGTTTATTGGCTTCATAGTACAAAGCCTCTTTGCTTTTATGAAGGCTGTTGTATTTTTGATAGATGATTTCGACAGTTTCATCAATATGGCTAAAGGCATACTTCCAACCTTTGAGTGTCGCATCATACATATTTTTAACTATTTTAGGATCTGTTTTTATCATATTTTTGGAAGTGAAGAGTATATCTCCATACTCTTCAAAGCCATAATACTGAGGAGAAAATGTAACGATGTCGATATTTTTTCTTTTAGCAATATAGGGTTCATTTGAAATATATGCAGTCATCAAATCAACTTCACCAGAGATAAGTTTATCTATGTTAAATTGTGGGGGTTTTTTTATGTAACTAATGTTTTTTACTTTTAACATCGTCTGTAGTGATATTCCATCTATATCTTCATGGAGTGCCACTCTTTTATGATTGATATCTTTGATATCTTTAATACCAGAATCTTTGAGTCCTAGCAGTATAAAAGGTGTCTCTTGAAAGATAGCCATCATTGCAGTCACTGGTTGACCTCTCAATGCCTCATAGACCAAAGATGAATTACTAACTCCAAACTCTGTTTTGCCACTTACCACATCATGGATGATGTCTATATCCTCTTCAAACTCTTTGATAGTAACATCCAATCCCAAATCTCTATAGAATCCTTTCTCTTTGGCTATGAGAAATCCCGCAAATTGAAATTGATATTTCCATTTTAGCTGTAAAGATATTTTTTCTAAATTATCATTAGCGACAGCTGTATATAGTAACATACATATTAAAATTAATTTTTTCATTTACTTAATTTCTTTAATGTATCAAAGAACTGCTCTATATCATTTAATGCTTGGGTATGTTTTACTATGTCATCTATATCAATCATTTATATTTCCTAATTTTATTGTAAACACTGCACCATACATATCATTTATTATACTTAATTCTCCTCCACAATGTTCTTTAATAAAAGTTTTGCTCATATAGAATTTCTAAGCCAGTCCCCTCTATCTAAACCGATAATGGCTATTTACCGTTGCCTATATCCAGTTTATGGGGAGAAGAACCAGCCAATTTCGTTGCCAAACTATTCATAACATCATCATCAATTCTACTTTTGATTGAACGGGTAAAGATTATCCCCTTTTCAATACCTACTCCATCAACATAGCCAGTTCTTCCGTAAACACCCGATAGTCTAAGCTGAAAATTACTAACCTTGAATAGATATAGAGACTGAGGTCTGAACTTAACACCTAATTCTGGCTTTGTCGTATATCCTTCTGAATGCTGACCAAAGTTTCTGGACTGGAAGAACAAGCGATCCCCATCAAAAAGAGATAGGTATACTCGTGTGCTTTCGTTTAGCCTTCTGCCCTTTTCTTTTTTGGGAAACACCATCTCAACTTTTATATTCTTGTCCCTGATTTTATATTGACGAACAACTTTATTCCCTTCAGATTTACCAAAGAATATATCCTTCTTTTCCAGCTCCTCTCTCTTTTTCTCATTGAGGTCACTACGATTCCATTCAATCATGGAGGCTATATGCAATGAGCCCAATTCTTTATCATGCTGCACAGCTAAAACTAGAAGTGGTGCATCAGCATACACTGGGGTAGATATGCCAATAATTAGCACCAACAACATAAAGAATCTTCTCATTTTTACTCTTCCCATAATATTTTATTTAACTCTCAACTCTCTAGTCACATGCTTTCTCTCTGTATCATCATCAATGACTTGCTCTTTAACTGTAGCAAAATCAATTTTTCTCAAATCAATTTTTCTAATTTGACGATTATACATCGTATGATAGTAAAAAGTAATATTTGTCAAGTCAGATACAGAGGTAATTTGTGTAGCACTCTCTATATCTGTAGGGATTTTACCTTTTGGCGTAACAGTACCTAGAGGTATATTGAAATTATCTAACATTCTAAATAGTTCAAAAACTGCATCTTCTGTAGTTTTTAAAGGTCTAGCAGTTGCAGCCATGGCCATAGCTCGTATAAACCTTGATGGTGGAGTAAAATCACCAGGTAAACCCATCATTCCAGAACCTGCACCTAAAGGACTAAATGTTAATTCTTTAGTTTTAATGGGTGTATGTGCGTTTGGAGATAAATGAAGATAATTTTTTAAGTTTGTTAAATGCCAGTCATATGTTGGAGAATTTGTAATAACTCCATTAAGAGCATCGTAGATTTTTACCTTACCATTTTCTACTACTTCAATAATGATTGACTCACCACTTGGGTCTGTTACCTTCATGTGTAGTGGGTGGTCAACATCTCCAAATCTTTTGTCAATAACAGAGATAATTCTAACCTTGTGCATATTGTCTTTTACTTCTTGAACTGTCTTAAATGTTGATAATAACCACTTCATATAGTCACCCATACTAAGTGATTTATGTGCTGTTTCTTTGGTATATTTACCGTAAGAAGCATAACCAGGAAAATAGAAAAATTCTACTGCAAGACCTTTTTCATTAAGTCCATCAGGACCCATGTCTAAATCATAATATGTGGTCATGCTTATGTATCCATATTTACCAGTCCATTTCATAAGGCTACCCATACCTTCTGATACAATAGACTTATACTTTTTACCTCTAGGATAGATTCCTATTCTGTATTGAAAAGAAGCATCAACAGCCCACTCCATTGTTCTTCCAACTACGGTATCACCTGAAGTAGTTTTGAGGGACATTCCTGTACACCCCAGTGCTACTGATGGAACTATCATCATTGACGCAAGTAAGCAAAACGCTTTAAATTTTTTCATATCTTTCCCTTTTCTTTGTTAGAATAATTCCTACTTCTCTATAATTTACTTTTTTCTTCTTTTAATATGGTGACAAGCGTAGCTCTTTGTTCTGCTGTCAAGATACTGATTGTATATTCAAAACTATTTGCTTTTGAAGTGATTTTATGTTTGGCATTTCCTGTTGCACTATGAATAAAAGCTTCCTTATCAAAGCCATCTATAGTAAAAAAGTCTCCCATTGTAGGTGTTTTAAGTAGTTTTACCTTTGCATTTTTTCTTTCTTCAAGCTTTTTCTTACCATGAGTTTTAAGCATGTTTTTTTGTTCTTCTGTCAGTGCAAGCTTCTTTAATTGTTGCATCATGTTATTTCTATGAATCTTAGTTTGATCTTGTTTGATCAATCGAGCATGCTTCTGTCCTTGAGGTTGTTCCAACAGCATTGCTTTCTTTTCTGTCTGTATCTCATTTGCTTGAAGTGCTGCTGCACCGAATAGTACGGTAATAGATACAATTGTTAATGTTTTTAATGTGGTCAAATTTTATCCTTTTATGTTTAATTATGCTTTGAGGGTGGGGGTAGACATTCATCCTCACCCTCTACATTGTTTATAGATTCAGACTGTAATAAATTCCTACCTTACAGCTCTAGTATTGCTACAGTTACGATAGCCATTGTTCCAGCCGTTACGATAACTGGTATGTTCCCATTTATATTTATCTTTGTAATGATTGCCTTGCTTTTTTGCCCTACATCCATCATTATGTCCGTTATTATAATATTTGGTACTGGAATTATTACTATTATTGTGACCACCAGCATGATTGCTGTTATGATGGTTACCATTATTGTAGCCACCACCATGATTGTTGTGATGATTATTTCCACTATATCTACAGTTACGGTAACCATTGTTCCAGCCGTTACGATAACTGGTATGTTCCCATTTATATTTATCTTTGTAATGATTGCCTTGCT
>JAUXGC010000138.1 GCA_030622375.1 Sulfurovum sp. | reverse complement strand
GGGTTTGGCATGGTTGCTACCCAGATGAACCATGCTATAGAGATAACAGCTACAACCACTGCAAGTGTAGCCCTGTCGTAGTGTTGCATAAGCCAACCTGCCATGAGTCCTCCAAAGAAGATACCTATGTAGGCAAAAGTATTGGCTACACCAAGAGCCGCACCTTTTTGGTGTACTTTGGCAAATTTGGCTACAAAACTTTGTAAAAGTGGTTCAAACATGTTAAATCCTATAAAGAAAAGTACAACACCTGTAATGAAAACCCATGGTGTAGTGGCAAAACCCATGGCTATGAAGCCTAAAAATATAACCGCAACAGAGATCATAAATATTTCTCTACCTTTACCGTATTTTTCTCCAAATACTGCCGCAGGACCCATAGAGATAAGTCCAAATATCATAGCTGGCAGATAGACTTTCCAGAGTTCAGCTTTCCCCCAGCCAAATCCACCTTCTTCAGGTGATTGTATCATGACCATTGGGATGATGAAAAATGCCATGGTCATGATGGAAGAGTGAAAAAGGAAAGTGATGTACATACGTGTTAGTGACTTGTCTTTAAAGACCTCTATCATCTTGGATTCTTCTTCTGCATAAGAGTGAACTATCTTTGGTGGTTTAGGTACAGCAGTAAATAAGATACCTATCGCCATAACAGAAAGTATGGCGGTAAGCCAGAAAAGCTTGTCTATCCCCCAGTGACCTCCTACAATAGGGGCGATAATCATAGCAGCAGCAAAACTCAGTGCGATTGTTCCACCCATGATAGCCATGGCATGAGCTCTTTGTTCTTCTTTTACAAGGTCAGCGATCATTGCGGAGACCACAGAACCGATAGCTCCGGCACCTTGTAAGAATCGACCTATAAGAAGCATATAGATATTATCACTTAGAGCAGCGATCACGGAACCTACAATGAAAATAAGTAGTCCAAAGACAAGGACTTGTTTCCGTCCAAATTTATCTGACATCAGTCCAAAAGGAACTTGAAAAGCAGCCTGAGTCAGTGCATATCCACCCACAACCAGACCTGCAAGGAATGGGGTAGCCCCTTCTAGCTCAAGTGCGTAAATGGATAGAACAGGAAGAACTATGAAGAGTCCGAAAAATCTAAGAGCCACAATGAGGCTAAGTGGCATGATCTGTTTAATCATGGGTATACCTTTAATACGATAAAATTTGTCTTATTATATTCCTAAAAAGTAAATTAAAGGTTAAAGAGTTATGAAAATTGTTTTAGCAACAGGAAATAAAGGCAAATTACGCGAATTTAAACAGATGTGTCAAGATGAAGTAGTGGCTTTTTCTGATCTTTTGGGTGCGTTTGAGATAGTTGAAGATGGAGATACTTTTGCGGACAATGCTCTTATCAAGGCACGGACTATTTATGAGAAGTTGGGAACAAAAAATCCATCTATTAACTATTTGGTTATCTCTGATGACAGCGGCATTTCACTTCCAGTTTTAAATGGGGCACCAGGCATCTACTCCGCTAGATATGCGGGAGTTGGTGTTACGGATAAAGATAATCTCTACAAACTAATTGATGCGGTAAAAGCCAAAGGTTTAAAATCTACCCCCGCTTACTATACAGCAGCTATCGCTATTGTCTCTAAGTATGGTGAGTATGTAGTGCATGGATGGATGTATGGTAATGTTATAGTTGAAGCTAGAGGAGATAAAGGGTTTGGATATGACCCTATGTTTATTCCTTCTGGGATGGATTTGACTCTAGGTGAATTAGATGATAATATAAAATCTAAAATTTCACATAGAGGAAAGGCTTTGGAGTTAGCGAAGCCTATCATCAATATGTTACGAAATAAATAGGGCAACCACAAGGGATTTGCCCCTACGAATAAAATAAATAACAATTAATGTAGGGGTGCCCTTTATGGGTACCCGAAAAGAGAGAATAATGAGAACAGAACAATTTATGAAAGACTTACAACTTATTTATGACGAGTTGCAAAATAGACAAGCATCGCTAAACAAGTATTATGAACTGTTGGATGAAGATAGAGGACACGGGAAAGCTGATAAAGCAGTAGATGCTTTTTTATCTCTTATAGATATACCTAGAAATAAAGATTCTGAGATGGCAGCTTTGACGCGTATGGTAAACTTAAAAGAAGATGCCTTGGAGCAAGTGTTAGATAAAAATGGTTGCACCAAAGAAGAGATAGTTGTGAAAAAAGAGTTGGCTTATGGGTTTGTGAGCATGATGCACATCACCCGCCATGAGAGCTTTATAGGCTGGGTAGAGAAGCATAAATTACTAACTCCTTTTTATCGCTCTTTAATATTTGGTGTACATTTTGTTGGGATTCGTATGAGTGAGTGGCAGAGTCACTGGACACATCACATCATTCATAGTATAAATCTTGAGCTTAGTGAAATGTTTAACGGAGATGATGCCAAAGTTTTCGAAATGCTTCAAGGTGAGTCGTTACTTGATAGAGATGAGAGTGGAGGTGTAGGAGATAGATGTTATTCTGTACTTAAAAAAGTTAGGGGTCTGCACCCCAAATATGAGTCTGTAGCGTACATAGAGGCTTTTCCTAAAGAGGTGAAAGGTGTGACTACGGCACTTGAGCAACTTATCTCACTTCTAAATACTCATGAAGATGAAGTTTTTAATCAAAAAGTAGAGTGGATAGCTTATTTTGGAGCTAACAAAGAAGCCCTATTACATACAAAAACTGATGAGTTAATAGCTAAGTGGGCCAATGTAGATAGAGCTTGGATGGCTGTAAAAACACCACTTCAAGTAGGACACCCTTTGGAGTATTATGAAGACCACTACAGAAAAGCAGTAGCGCTAGAGTGGGATTTGCGTATCGTTAACCCTAAGCTTCAAGAGAGTTCACCCACAAGAGACAACATTAAAAATTTTGCTTCTGAAATGGTAACAGGTTTTGGTACAGATGCCCAAAGAACCATTTCCAAAAACCTTAAACAAGTGGATGAGACACAACTCTACATAGGACAGCCCATGCTTTACTATGCAGCAGAGTTTAATGGACTTTTTTCTGCTCAAGTTGTACCAAATGACGAACAAGTCTCAGCCGAGCTAGGTAAAAAAATATTTGCGTATGCAGACTTTGTAATGGAGAGCAAAAAATCTAAGCCTATCATGAAACTCTCTGTAGAGATTATGGGTGAAACATTTATAAAAAAACAAAAAGCACTTATAGATAGTGAACCAAAACTCTGGCAAGAGATTTATGATATTTCAACCATAGGGCACGAGTATGGACATATTTTATGGATAGACTCAGATACAGAAACAAAGATGAATGGTTCTGGACAATTTAAAAATATAGAAGAGTTCAAAGCTACAACAGGTGGGTTGATGGCATTTTTCTATAATGAGAAAGAAGAGTTAAAAGAGCATATAGTAGATGATTTGGTTTCTCGTGCAGTTGGACTTATGGCTTGGCGTGAAGTTGGTGAAGTGTTGCCGTATTATTGTGAAGGGCTTATACATCTAGATATACTTTTTAGTTCAGGTATTATAAGCTACGATAAACAGATACATATAGATTACAGTAAGTATGATACTATGAAAAAAATCTACCAGAATGCTTATAGAGAGTTAGTAAAGAATTACCTTTTAAAAGCAGATGCAAGTCTCTATTTAGATAAGTATGCAAGTAAAGAAAAGGGTATATATTTACCAGTAAAAAAAGAGATAAAAGAGTTTGTTGAACACTATTATGCAAGATATAAAG
>JAUXGC010000102.1 GCA_030622375.1 Sulfurovum sp. | reverse complement strand
CTATAAAATCAATTCTATTTTTTTGGTGTCTTCTAGTTATCCTTTATGAGCAAAACAATATATCCTCATATTATTTTACTTTTTATGCTAACCTAGTATATCAAAAAAATATAACATTTTAAAAAGCAAAACGTTTTGATAGTAAATACATATCACCTGCTGGACTACTTTGTGGTGGTAAAGCCAAAAGAGCAGAAGGTGTTGCAGGACTTTTAGAGGCTCCTTTTGCTGAAGAAGTAAAACTCAATGGAACTAGACGATATGCTTGGATACAGGTAACTCAAATAGAAAAAAATTACGTGGAAGAGAGAGCTCATTATGAACTTAGTTTTACTCTTCCAAAAGGGTGTTATGCTACAAATGTGCTGGATGTGTTGAGAGGTGGTGGCAATACATAGAGTGGGTTTTACTCTACGACTCTTTTTTTCTTACAATATCTGCACCAAGTGCCAAGAGTTTCCCCTCTAGGTTATCATAACCACGGTCTAAGTGATAAATACGCCTTACGTTGGTTGTACCTTCTGCGGCTAAACCAGCAAGAACAAGAGCTGAACTGGCTCTAAGGTCAGTTGCCATTACGTCTGCTCCATAAAGAGTATCTACCCCTTTTACTGCGGCTGTACTTCCTTTAAGCCATATATCTGCACCAAGACGGTTAAGCTCACTCACATGCATAAAACGGTTCTCAAAAAGGCGCTCTTCTATAAGACTCTCTCCTTTTGCTGTAACTGCAACAGCCATAAGTTGTGCTTGCATATCTGTAGGAAACCCTGGGTACTCTATAGTTATAAGATTAACAGGTTTGAGCTCTTTTGGAGGGTGTATGGTCATTGTATCTTTGCCTATATCAAAAGTGCATCCCATAGACTCTAACTTATCTGTAGAAGCTCTAATGTGTTGAGGGTTTACTCTGTTTAGAGTTATAGAAGAGTGAGTAATCGCACCTGCACACAGATAAGTACCCGCCTCTATGCGATCCGGGATAATGTCAAGCGTTTTGAAGTTTAAAGGTTTGCCACCTGTACCTTCTATGGTTAGCTCATTTGTTCCTATGCCTTCTATGTTTACCCCAGCATCAGCTATCATCTCGCAAAGTTGTACCACTTCAGGCTCTTTTGCTGCATTGATAATGCTTGTTGTGCCGTGTGCTAGAGCCGCTGCCATTACAATATTTTCTGTACCGCCAACAGTTATTTTGTCGAAGATAATTTTGGCACCTTTTAATCCATCTGGAGCCATAGCATGAACATATCCACCTTTTATCTCTATGGTTGCTCCCATACTTTCAAGTGCTTTAAGATGAAGGTCAATAGGACGTTGACCAATAGCGCATCCACCAGGCAAACTCACTTCACACTCTCCAAATCTTGCAAGTAGAGGACCCAAAACTAGAATAGAAGCTCTCATTTGAGAAACTATTTCATAAACTGCTTTTGTAGAACTAATAGATACATTATTTATCTTTGCTACTGTTTCATCATGCTCAACAGTACCACCAAGCATAGTAAGAAGCTTGAGTAGGGTACGAATATCTACAACATTTGGCAAATTGGTAAGTGTAACTTCTTTGTCACTCAATATGGTTGCAGCAATAATAGGAAGGGCAGCATTTTTTGCTCCACTAATGGTGACCGACCCACTTAACTTTTTTCCACCTTGTATCTCTAAATAATCCATCTATATATTTGTCCTCAAATTTTTTATATATTTTATCTAAAGAATAGTTAAAAATAGCTCTTTAAAAATATTTAGTATTTACTTAACATTAAAAAATAGAAAAGTTCATATTATTCACTATAATTTAAAGATTTTATTAGATAATCTATTGTATTATATTATCTAATATATAGTTATGGTGTCTTTAGGATGCCTATATAAGGGAGAGGGATGTCTAGTAGTCTAGATAAACTTAAAGCACTTACCAGTCGTTTGGAAGAGAAGCTAGTAGAGAAAAAAGAGCAATCTGTTTTTGATTTTAATACAATAGATGACGATGACAAAGTGTCTACTCCAAAACCCATAAAACCAAGCACTACTCATAAAAAAAAATTAAATTCTGAGCAAGTTCGTGAAGAGAATATAGAGCGCGTTAAGGTGCTTTATGAAAAACTTAAGATTTTTGAAAAGTCTCCAAATTTTAATAATATTTTTAACTATAAAGCAATGAACCTTTCTGGTATTGGTTTGAAGCAAGATGATTTTGCACAGGTTCGTGAAGGAAAATATATACAAATTATTGCTATCACTTATGAGCCAGATAAAAATGGTAAAAAGAGAGCTAAAAATATCTCTTTGGGATACTTTGGAAAAGCAGAAACTTTAGATAATGCATTAAAAAATGAAATTGTTGAGTTTGTTTTACGCTGGAGATATGAAAAAACATTCCAAAATGTTGAGCACTATAAAGAGCTTATTGAAAAGATAGATAAACCCTCTCATGCACTTTTCTAGTTATTGCATTCAAGAAATAATTTTACTCATAAAACCCTCTCTTCTCTAATTAAAAATTTGTTACAATCATCTCCTTATTTTAATACTATATAGGACAAATATGCATCTAAATCTAACACCAGAAGCACTCTTGATACAGCTTGGCTACACGAAAAATGAATATACACTTAAGCAAATCAATAAAATTATAGACAACACGGAAGGCTTTGAGAGCTTCTCTCAACATATACTATCTTTTAATGATGCCTTGATTGTAGAGAAGGGATTTGTAGCAATGTCAAACTCTGAGGAGTACTTCAAAATTAAATGTGAAGAGGACTATTCGGCAGATAATCTATCGGCATTTACCAAAATGGTAAAACATTGGGCAGATAAATATAAAATAGAGCTTAGAAAATTAGACAATAAAAACACATACTATATCATTGGTCAAAAGTAATTGCCCCTTCAATCCCTCAACGAGGAACAATTAAGTGCTGCTACTGCTCCCTTAGGACATAACCTTATTATTGCCGCTGCAGGCACTGGTAAAACTTCTACGATAGTAGGGCGTATTGCTCATCTACTACACAAAGGCACAGACCCTTCTAAAATCTTACTTCTTACTTTTACCAATAAAGCAGCAGGCGAGATGATAGCACGTCTCGAGCGTTATTTTCCGAAAAAAATTGTCTCACAAATAGAGTCTGGCACTTTCCATGCAGTAAGTTATAGATGGCTTAAAGTTATACATCCAAACCTTTCATTAAAGCAACCTTCAGAACTTAAAACACTCTTTAGAAGTATTTATGAGAAGAGAAATTTTGAGAGGATGAACCTTCCTATTGCCTCTTTTTCTGCAACTTATCTCTATGAGATGTACACTCTATATCAAAATGCCTCTTTGGATGGGTTTGATGTATGGTTCTTGGAAAAATATCCAGACCATGAAGTGTTGATGGATATATATATGGATATAACTCAAGAGTTTGAAAAAGAGAAAATGGAATACGGCTTTGCTTCATTCAACGATCTTCTTTTGCACACTAAAAGCTATCTAGAGAATAATGCTATGGATTTTCAGGAAGTTCTTGTAGATGAGTATCAGGATACTAATACCCTGCAAGGCGCACTGATAGATGCACTTAAACCACATTCACTCTTTTGTGTGGGAGATTATGATCAAAGTATTTACGCCTTTAATGGCGCAAATATAGAAAATATTGCTACATATTCTAAGCGCTATAGTGATGCGAATGTTTTTACTCTGTCTGTAAATTACCGCTCCACTGCTCCCATACTCTCTTTGGCAAACCGTGTTATAGAGCGTAATGAACGTATTTACCCTAAAAAACTCAAAGTAGGGCGTATGGGCAAAGCTCATCTTCCAAAATTACTGATATATAATGATCTTTTTGAGCAGTACCAGTCCATTGCCAAGAATATTCAAAAAACATATACCCCTAATGATAAGATTGCAGTAATTTTTAGAAACAACTCTTCTGCGGATGGGATTGAAGCTTCTTTGCGTGAAGCAGGTATTCCATGTAGGCGTAAAAGTGGCACAAGTTTTTTTGATGCTAGGGAGATAAGATTTTTACTTGATATACTCTCCTTGTTAGTGAACCCTAAAGATATGATGGCATTTATACATATTTACGAATATGCGTATGGTGTCGGTGCAACTCTTTCAAAAGAGTTTTTTCAGTGCTTTTTACATTTTGGAAATGAAAATTTTATGCAAGGGGTGCTCTATCCGCAAGTTAAAGATTTACCTAAATTAAATCCCAATAAAAATGTGCAACTTGGACTTTTCGACAATGACAATGAAATAGGTTCAGCAGCAAGGTTTAAACATTTAAACTTACCCAATGAAGTATATAGCCACCCTTTACTTAAACACCCTAAAATAACACAAGATGGTGTAAAATTTTTTAAAGATTTTTATCTTTTTTTACGTGAAGTAAAAGATATAAATAATCCTTCTACAATACTGAATGCCGCCATATCATCCAAGTTATATGGGAAGATTATAGACCTACTCTCCACCCAAAGAGCAAGATTAAAATCTGGTGAAATAGATAGCGACAAAAAAAATCAATCTAAAGAACGTATAGAAAGAAAAGCAAAGTTATTATTAGAACTTTCAAAGCCATATAATGATTTAAGACGTTTTGTCAATGCTATGATTTTAGGTGGTGGAGAGCTTAGTGAAGGTGAGGGTGTAAATCTACTTACGGTTCATGCTAGTAAAGGTTTAGAGTTTCCCGAAGTATATGTGGTTGACCTTGTAGATGGTAGGTTTCCAAACAGAAAGATGATGAGTAGCATAGAAGAGGAGCGCCGACTGTTTTATGTTGCCGTGACACGAGCTATGGATAAGCTTTATCTCTCACTAGCCAAATACGACAGAGTAAAAAAAATTGACTACAAACCATCACAATTTCTGCATGAAGCAGGGTTGATTAAAGGTGAGTTTGTTGAGGGTTAGTTGTTATTAACTAGTATTTACATTGTTATATTTTTTGCATGAATAACATAGATTGCATGACTAGCAATCTTACCATTAAGGTTCTCAGAATTGCTAATCTCACCCTCTAAAGAGCATCCAAGTTTTTCACAGACTTTGCGACTTGGTAGATTTTTTGTAGCTACTCTTATCTCCACTTTATCCATCTGTAGTTCATTAAAAGCATATTCTATAAGTTTTTGACAAGATTTAT
>JAUXGC010000173.1 GCA_030622375.1 Sulfurovum sp. | reverse complement strand
TGGAAAGTCTGGCATATCGTGTAGGGTGTTGTGTCCACACAACACCAAAGGATAAAAATGAATAATATTTTACTTGCAGACATAGGCAATACTCATTTTCATATCTATGATGGAAAAAAAGTAGAACATCTTACGTATGCAGATGCTATGGAAAAATATAGAGAAAAAGAACTTTTGTATATCACAGTCAAACATCAACTCTCATCACAAATAGAAGAGATAAAGAATTGGAAAAATATCTCTTCTTTTGTAAAGATAGAAGGAGAGTACAAGACTATGGGCGTAGATAGAAAAGCTTTGTGTTTGAGCCATAAAAATGGAGTATTTGTAGATGCAGGTTCTGCTATTACTGTGGATGTTGTGATGGATGGTATATATGTGGGTGGGTATATTTTTCCTGGCATTAAAGCAATGCTTAAAAGCTATAAAGCTATCTCTCCTGTACTTGATGTGGAGTTAAATGAGACCATATCATTGGAGCAGTTGCCTACTACAACTAAAGATGGGATAAGCTATGGTATAATCGCGTCTATAAAATCACTCTTAGATAAGCATAGCAATGGTAAAACACTCTATTTTACAGGTGGAGACGGAAAGTTTTTATCTACCTTTTTTAAAGATGCCATTTATGATGAAACGTTAGTATTTCAAGGTATATTAAAAACTTTGAAATCTATGTAGGGTGGGCATTCTTGCCCACATATTAGTGTAAAGAAAGTTTTTTGGTGGGCAAGAATTCCCACCCTATAGAAGGAAAAATAATATGTTAACAGTAGCACTTCCAAAAGGAAGAATAGCAGAACAAACACTAGAGATATTTGCAGAAATTTTTGGCGGAGAATTTAAATTTGAAGGCAGAGAACTCATTTTAGATATAGGTGAATTTCGTTTTCTAAATGTCCGTAATCAAGATGTACCAACTTATGTAGAGCATGGAGCAGCCGATATCGGTGTAGTGGGTTTAGATGTGATCACTGAAAAAGAGTTAGATATTGTGCAACTTCTTGATATGCAGTTGGGCAAATGTAAAGTTGCTATAGGCATAAAAAATGAAGATGAGCTTGATTGGACACGACCCAATATAAAAGTGGCAACCAAAATGGTGAATATTACGAAAAATTATTTTGCTAAAAAAGCTGTAGGTGTTGAAGTGGTAAAACTTTATGGCTCTATAGAGTTGGCACCTTTGGTTGGGTTGGCTGACGTTATTGTAGATATAGTTGAGACGGGTGCAACAATGAGAGAAAATGGGTTAAAAGTTGCTGAAGATATTATGGATTCTTCTGCATACCTTATTGCAAATAAAAATAGTTTTTATGCAAAAAAAGGGGAGATACTCTCTTTGTATGAAAAAATAAGTACTATTGTAGAACGTGGATAATACATCAAACTCTCTTGACCTCTATGCTAAAGTTGAAGACTTACTTGGCGTTAAAGAGGTCGCCCCTAGACTTTATGCTCACTATCTTCTTTTTTTAAATTCTATAAATTTTGATACTCTTTTGGATGTGGGTTGTGGGTCTGGTGATTTTTTATATCAAATGCAACAAGCATTGGAGATTCCTAAAGTTAAAGGCATAGACTTAAGTCCTCTTATGATTTCAAAAACAGTAAAAAAAGGCATGGAAGCAGAGCAGATAGATTTGTGTGACTTAAATGGCTCGTATGATGTGATAACAGCTGTCTTTGATATGTTAAACTATTTAGACAAAGAGCAGTTAAAACGTTTTTTTTCCTGTCTGAAAACACACTTAAATAAAGGTGGGTTTTTTCTTTGCGATATCAATACTCTTTATGGATTTGAAAATGTTGCTGTAGGTTCTTTCATTGTTGATGATAATGAGCGATTTTTAACTGTTGATAGTGACTTTAAATCTGGAGAATATATTTCTGAATTTACACTTTTTGAAAAAGAGGGCAAAAGTCTTAATGGGAGTTTTAAAAAGTCTCAAGAGACTATTAGACAATATTATCATACAGTG
Source organism: Sulfurovum sp. (assembly GCA_030622375.1). Classification (GTDB taxonomy): domain Bacteria; phylum Campylobacterota; class Campylobacteria; order Campylobacterales; family Sulfurovaceae; genus Sulfurovum. The sequence continues at coordinate 1,064 of JAUXGC010000173.1, read as the reverse complement.
GATGAAATAGTAAATGTAAGTGGTTTGGAATTGGTGAATAGTAATGATGTAAATCTATATGAGTTTGAGGTAGCCGATAAAATGTTTTTAGTGTTTAAAAATTAAGTATATAAATTCTCGGGGTATCCCCGAGAACAAAGAGAGCTAAATCTATCTAATCATATCAAATGGAGATTCAACAACATTTTTTCTATCTACAATGTAAGGTATCAAAGCTGTTTGTCTTGCTCTTTTTATAGCTATTGTTACAAGCTCTTGATGTCTTTTACAGTTGCCAGTCAATCTTCTTGGCATTATTTTAAATCTCTCACTTAGTGAGAATTTAAGTTGTGCCAAATCTTTATAGTCAATAAACTCTACTTTTGATTCACAATATTTGCAAAATCTTTTTTTAAATTTTCTTCTTTCTGCCATGGTGTTCTCCTAAAACGGTATTTCATCTTCATTGATGTCAATTTCTGGGATGTTAGATGCCTGTGCTTGTTGTGGTGCAACTTGTGGTGCTGGTTGTGAAGGTGCTGGCTGTGAATAGGTGTCTCCAGCAGGTGCATTATTGTACCCGCCACCTTGTGCCTCATCTTTGCTCCCTAGCATTTGTAGGTTCTCTACAGTAACAGAGTGTTTGCTTCTCTTTGTTCCATCTTTTGCTGTCCACTGGTCAAGCTTTAATCTTCCATCGACTAAAACTTTAGATCCCTTACGCAAATATTGATTAGCAATTTCAGCAGTTCTGCCAAAAAATGTCAAATCAACAAAAAGAACTTCCTCTTTTTGTTCACCTGTTTGAGATTTAAATTTACGTGAAGTGGCTATTGCTGTATTGCCTATGGCACTTCCGCTTTGTGTGTATCTAACCTCTATATCTCTTGTAAGGTTTCCTGCTAAAATTATTTTATTGTACATAAAGTTCTCCTAAAAGTGTTTGATTACGCTTTTGTTTCTTCTGTTGCTTTTGCTTCCGTTACTGTTACTTCTGCTTCTGGAGCTTTTACTTCCGTTGCTGTTGATTCTGCTTCCGGAGCTTTCGCTTCTGTTACTTCTGCTTCTGGAGCTTTTGTCTCTGG
>JAUXGC010000144.1 GCA_030622375.1 Sulfurovum sp. | reverse complement strand
TATCGCAGTTTTACTCTCACAACATTAGACTTAATTTCTTCTACATTTTCAAGCACAACTCTATCTACTTTTTTATCCCACCATTTAATATAGCTTTCAAAACTTCCTTTATTTTTTATTTTTTTAGACAACATATTCCAAGTTTGTTTATATGGAACACTCTTTAAATCATTAAAATATTTTTTAATAAAAGAAACTGCACTCTGTTCTTTTAGATCTATCACTATTTGTTTATTCTTATACCCTTGTTGATCGATCTCACCATAAGTAGGTAAAACATACTCTTTTCTGTTTTTAACCAGTATTAATCTGATATTAATAACCAACTTATCCATCCCTGATGTATCTATTTCTAATATCATATCCTTTTCACTATCTTCATACCACTTATCACTCCATCCTTCTATTAAAAGATAATCAGAATATATTTTTCTTTTATATTTCCCACTCCAAAGCTTACTGCTTGATCCATATGCATTGAATGTGGAAAAGCCCTTATTTGTTTTTTTTACGATACGTGCATCATTTGTTAATTGTGGGAATGAGAGAGATAAGCCACCTTTGGCACTTTTATATTTATTTTTTACGTTTACATAAAGTTTTACTTTATTATCCAGTACTTCATACTTGATATCTGATCTTAAAAAATCATTTGAAATATTTTTCTCATGCAACCTTTTTTTAACTTTAGTTTTTTTACTGTTTGAGCTATTAGTCAAATCAATTATTTGATCTACCACCTGTGAGTTATCAAAAGGCATTATAAAAGATGCTTCAGGCTTTCCATTTTCAAAAAATACTGTATGAGGTGTACTCTTAACTTCTATATGATATTTTTTATAAAAATATCTTGCAACATCTTCTTTCAATTCATTATCAATAATAAAAAATGGTATGTCTACCTTTTCTTGTACTTTCCAAATGGTTCCACCACCATCATATTTTACAGTATACTTTGAAGCTGGGTAACCAGAGGATCGACTACCATCATAACTTGTTCCAAACACAACAAAGAATTGATTATTAGTTTTTTGCTGTTTTCTGATAAACCTAATTAATGGTTCTGTATCTGAACTCTTATTAACAAGTTCTAACCATTGTGCTTCCTTCTCATTTATAGTAAATAAATTTGGATTATCACGTATATATTTATAGTTATCAAAAAGTTCTTTTTTATAGGATATCAAATCTGCGATATATCCTAAAGCTTCCCTATCTTTTTCTATATCGTTAGAATGCAAGTTTATAAGCACTAAATCTTGAAATGACCACCCATTCACATCAGCTGTTACTTCTGCACCATTATTAAGTAAATAACGTGCTATTTTACTTGGGTGATTTTCAAATCTACTATCTTCTACATCTGAAGACAGATAATGTAAAAGTGTACGACCTTTCAAATCCTTTTTATTTATATCTACTCCCTGCTTTTGTAAGAGCATCATAGTTTCTATACTATTTGCATTAAGAATCGGTTTTTCATATATTTTATTATAGTTACAAAGATAGCCATCGGGAAGCTTCCCATTTGGATCCATTTCTTCCTGCAACAATGCTTCTACTATCTCATGTGTCCCTTGATAAGCTGCACAATGTAAATCTCCTTCTTTAAGCTTATGCCCTTTTTTTATCAAATACTTTGCAATAATTGAATTTTTAGTCGATATAGCTAAGTCCAGTAAATCTCTATCACTCTTATCTATATCCACTCCTGCATCTATCAAAGCTTTGGAAACCTGATTACACTTCTCTCTATCATATGAGCTGTGTAACATTGACTCATATAGAGCAGTATGCCCATCTTTACTAACATCTCCTCCTTGCTTACTTTTGATCATGTACTTAACAGCTTCAAGGTTACAGTCATCAGCAGCTTCTATTAATGGAGTTTTATCTTGATGCTTACTATATGGTCTTAGATAATCATAATCTCTTTCTTCCTTGGAAAGCATGTCCCATTCTCTAAAAAAGAATGACCTTTCATTTAATACACATGAATAACTTGGTACTTGATCATTTGTTTCCCAATAGTTTGTTTGCATAATGACAATATTATATTTCTTTGGTAAATACTCCATCTCAAAACTATCATATTTAGTATTTAGTTTTTCAAAGTCTTTATCTATCAGTGTATTATACTTTACAGACATATCCGAACCAGATACATATCCTGTATACACTTCAGGTTCCTTGTAGCCTTCAGCTGTATAGTTAGATATAACTTTATCTACTTTTTTAGAATCCTTTTTGAGTTTTTGAAGTGCATTGAGAACAGATTTTGATAAAACCTTACCATCTGCATTAAATTCAAGTATATTGTTTGCATCATTACAAGATTGTTTTAGCATTTGTTTTGCTTTATCCACATCTTCTTGTTTTTGTTGCTCATGAAGCGTTACAGCAAATAACAAGTATATTATAGAAGCTACTATTACCCCAATTAAGTAAATAAGTGTTAATTTTAAACGTGTTCTCTCACCTTTGATAAAAAACAATAATAGACTTCTCACTTTAGTTGAAACCATACCTATTAACCATAGTAAAACTGCTATTGCTATGATTATCACTGTATATATAAGACCCATAATTTATCCTTTTATTTAAACTTTCTATTCATCCTACAACCCGCTTACCACAAAAGCAGCCCAAAAGAAAGGGTGTATGCCCTGTTCTATCATCTTAAGCTTTGCTTCTTTAAGTGCTTTAGCGTAGCTAGGGTGTGTTTGCATCTGTTTGTAAAAACTGCTCATTAGTTCTTTAGTGGCTTGGTCATTCACTGACCATAAACTCATAACTATATCTTTTGCTCCTGCTTGTATGAAGGCTTTAGAGAGTCCACTTACTGAGTCTGTAGAGTTTACATCCACTACACCTGTTTGACAAGCTGAGAGTACTACGAGGTCTGTTCCTTTCAAGTCTAGCCCTGAGAGCTTTAGTGCTGTTACGATTCCATCACTTTTACCTTTTATTGCAGAAGCATTGGCACCAGAAAGTGCTATACCTGATTTAAGCATTGGGTTAGGGATAGTGTTATCGTTTATGAAGAAGCCATGTGTTGCTATATGGAGTATCTTTGGTTGTTTTATATTCATTAGGTTTACTTCATTGGCTTCTTCTTGTTTATACTCTGTGATCTCTGTTTTATCTTTAAGTGTCTGTTCTATACTTTGTGCTTCTGCTTTGGTTCCGGGAAGTGGAGTAAATCTCATTTTAAATAGTGACTTAATGATACCTGCTCTATTTGTGTTAGGTGTTATGGCTATCTCTTCTTCTTTTGCCTGTGAGGCTACTTTAGCGATGTCCTTTGCATCAAAGTTAGGGTTAGAGAAGATGGTGGCTGTATGGTTTTGTTTGGCTATTGCCTTTGTCTCTTTTTTAGTATTAGAATATCTATAAAGTCTTACCAGTTCTTTTCCACTTGGGATGTATCTTATCTCTTTTTGCTCTATAAGGTATTTACTGTTTTTCTTATCGTACATCGCTTCAAAGGGTAAAAGACGCAATGCTCCATCTGGAGAGAGAATGATATTGGTTTTTGTTTTTAATTGT
>JAUXGC010000052.1 GCA_030622375.1 Sulfurovum sp. | reverse complement strand
GAAGATTCACTAAAAAACTACCTAACTGATCTCTATCAGGATGATATTGTAGGAAAAGAAGACATCAAGCAGCTATATGAGATTACATCAAATCAAATATTTTCAACTCCTTATATCGTTAATCGTTCGTTGCCAAGGATTCACGAGAGGGTTGATGTTGCTGATCCGTTTATAGTTGTAGATATAGGTGGGGCGACGACTGATATTCACTATAGTCGTGACCTTGTTAGTGACAATATCCTTACTAGAAGTGGCTATGATCGTCTAGTTTTTAAAAAACTTGGAGTTTTCAAATCGCGTGAAAGTCTGGTGCATACAGCAAAAAATAATGAGTTTGTATATGAACTTCTAGGTCATTTGAATGTAACGGAGAATATTCTCGAAGAGCAGAGCGAAACAGCAACACGTATTTTGATGCAGTTAGCGATTTTTCTAGTTCTATATAAAGTCTCAAAACATCATGGCGATTACATTGAGCTCAACCTAGGTATTCTCAACAGCATCGTTCTTACCGGTGGAATTACCAAGGTTTTAAGTCAGGAAGAAGTGGACGATATCATCCTCTTTTTTTATAAGAAGATTCTTCATTTTCATCATGCACCAACAATCCTTCTCGATAGTAATTATGAGATATGGACTTATGGTATTAAGGAGTAGTTATGTCAGTTAACAGTATTAGAAATTTATTGGAAATAGCCGCAGAGACAGAACCTGAAAAGATTGGGCTGATACATGGTAGTGAGGCGTACAGTTATGCCCAACTTATTAAAAAAGTTGATCAAATTGCACACTATTTGACAACGATTGGATTGAAAAAAGGGAGTAGAATAGGTATATACTCCAATAAGAGATGCGAACAGGTGATTGCTATTTTGGCAGTGCTCTCAACAGAGTATGTTTTTGTGCCTATTACCCGTTTACTTAAACCTGAACAGGTCAAACATATCATTGATGACAGTGGTATTAGCTGTATTATCACAGATAAGATAAAGATAGAAAATGTCAAAGCGATCGATTTTAAGGGAAAGATCATCTCTTATGAGGCGAGTGATGATAGTGATGTGTCGTTTGAAGAGATATATAAATGTTATACCTCCGATATTAAGTGTGAAATAAGAGGAAATGACAGTGCAGCTATTACTTACAGTTTTGGCTCATTTGGAAATCCAAAAGGGATTGTGATAGACCATCGTGCATTTATAGATGGTGCACGTATTGTTTCAAAATATCTTGATATTAGCAAGGATGATGTCATCTCTGGTATATTATCATTTAACCTAGACTATGGACTCAATCAAATCTTTATAGCACTCCATAAAAAAGCAACATTGGCAATTCATAAATTTGTACTTCCTTCAGACTTTTTTTCTCACATTATCAATGAGAAGATTACAGTACTGCCTCTTATGCCCATACATATTACACAAATGTTTGATGAAGACTACCACCGCATTCCTAAGCCTGAACATTTTAAACACTTAAGAACTATTACCTCTTCTGGAGGAAATATAACACCGTTAATGGTTAAAAATATTACTACACATTTTTCTGATGCTAAATTTTACTCCATGCATGGTCTTACGGAAGCATTTCGTTCTGCTTTTCTTGACCCAAGCCAAATATATATTCGTCCAAACTCCATAGGTAGAGCAATTCCAGATGTAGAGCTTTATATTATCAATGAAAAAGGAGAATCATGCAAACCAAGAGAGATTGGTGAGCTTATCCATAGAGGCGCATGTATCTACAGGGGGTACTGGAATGCCCCAAAAGAGACAGCCCAACGCTTTAAGAGTATTTCTGTATTAGATAAAATTATTGAGCCAGAAGGGGGCTTGACCGATGAAATCGTTATTGCCAGTGGAGATTATGTTTATGCGGATGAAGAAGGATATATTTACTTTGTATCTCGTAAGGATGATATGATCAAAACACAAGGATACCGCGTCAGTCCGCATGAGATAGAAAGTGTTGTCTATGACAATATCCCAGAAATCACTGAGTGTGCCGTATTTTCTATACCTGATAAAGAGATAGAAGAGGAGATTGTGATGGTCTATGGTGCTAAAAATGAACTCTCACGCAATGAAATTCTTTTTGAACTAAAAAAACACCTCCCTAACTATATGCTTCCTGCAGAAATTATTTACAAAAAGAGCATGCCACTGAAATTACTTCATGAGAAACAGATAGATAAAGAGATACTTAGGAAAGAGTTTTTGAGTTAAGTCTTCTTATTTTAAAATAGACTATATTCCTCTTTTATTGTGTTAAGGATACTTTTATCTGCATTGTATATAAAGGCGTAGTTAAACAGTGTGCTTTTAAGTATTTCTCTTACTTCTTCTTTACTCTCAAACCAGTGAGGGCGGTCTATGTTTGGTACTTTGGTTTTAGGTGGAGTAAGAACAATGCCTTTGACCCAAGTATTACTCTGTTTAATATACTCTCTAGCTTTAGTAATATCGCTAATATTGTCTGTAAAAATGGCTACTTTATCACTTTTGCTAGCATGTGTACTTTTGAGTTTAGAATCAATAAAAACAGGTGTAAAATGTTTAGTATATTTGATACGATCTACGGAAAATGGAAGTTCATGACCCTCGCAAAAATCTACAGCCCTAAGCAGATACTCTAAATGAAATGGAATAAGCTCTTTTTCCTGATATACATATCCACCTACTTTAAATGTACTTCTAAAAAGTGTATCAGATATAGGGTAACCCTCTACTTCTTTATTGAGTTTTGCAATATCTGGTTTGATGAGTTGCATAAGCTCTTTGTTGGTGCCTACAAAGAGGGTACCGTCTGAATTTAATATCTGTTCAAAAGCTTTGCGCCAATCATTTTCAACAAAAGAGATGTTTCCTTTATAGAGTAGTATCATCTTTAAAAAGCTCATTTCATGGCTAGATAATAAAAAGAATTTTGCCTCTTTTTTGATGATGACATAACGAATTATCTTAAAGGCTGCAAGTTGTATGTCAGATACTTTTATCCATGCTATCTCTTCATCTTTTTTAATGATATTTTCATCATCATAAACAATAGCATAAGCACCATTGGCTATAGCCGTGTCTATCTCTTCTTGATTTGATGAAAAGAAGAGGTCTCCATGCTCTACTTTGGAGTAATAGACTGTTGCCGCTTCTATAGCTTGTATTTTTGGCTTGTTTGTAAGTATGCCTTCTGTGAGGTTTAAGATATCTTCTATTTTCATATTAACCTATAGGTGTTCCATTAGTTTTTGGTTTCTCTGGACGAATCATACAGAGACCATTATTGTCTTTTGCCGCAAGTAACATGCCTTCACTCTTTAGACCCATTAATTTTGCAGGTTTGAGATTGGCAACAACACAAACTTGTGTGTTTAGCATATCATCTGTGGAGTACCACTCTTTGATGCCGGCAACTACCTGTCTAGGAGTATCTTCTCCTATGTCAACTTGCAGCAAAAGAAGTCTATCACTTTTTGGAACTTCTTTGGCTTCTATTACTGTACCTACTTTAAGAGAAGTTTGAAAGAATTGGTCTATGCCTATAAGTGCTATGCCTTCTGTTTCGATAGGTTTAGCCACTTTGGCTTTTTTAGCGTTCCCAGAGTTTGTCGAAGAGTTTGTATCGATAGGTTCTGCTTGTTGGAGTCGAAGTTCTTCTATGCGAGGGAAAAGTGGAGGTATTTTCTCTATAGTAAATGTATCAAGAAGATTTGTCCCTTTTATGATACTGTTCCAACTTTTGTTGTCTATCGTAAAATTAAGAGCATTTGAAATTTTGGTACATATATCAGGCATCACAGGGTAGAGCATAACCGCTACTTTTCCTAAGATGGCAGCTATGAGACCATTAAGTGCCATTGCTTCTTCCTCTTTACCCTCTTTCATAAGCGTCCAAGGTCGATATCTGTCTATGGATTTATTGGCTATTGAAAGTGGTATCCAAAGCTCCTGTAGATATTTATGAATTTGCATTTCAAAGAGTAGTGGTTCTAATTTGTCAAGCGAAGCATGTACTTCATCGAGTTCTGCCTTATAGTATTTGTCTACATTGCTAGAATCTACTTTGCCTTCAAAATACTTTCCACTCATTCCTATAAGACGGTTAAGCAAGTTTCCAAGATCATTTCCCAAGTCAGAGTTTATACGGTCTATAAGAGCTTTCTGAGAAAAGTCTCCATCGCCTCCAAACGGTACTTCACGAAGCATAAAGTAGCGAAAATTATCTAATCCATAAGCGTCAGCTATCTCTATAGGATTTACTACGTTTCCTTTAGACTTACTCATCTTTTCACCATCGCGAGTCCACCATCCATGTGCAGCTATATGTTTTGGAAGAGGCAAGTCAAGGCTCATTAGAAATGCAGGCCAATAGACAGCATGAAAACGTAAAATATCTTTACCTATGAGATGTATGCGTGCAGGCCAATAGTCTATATTTTTATCATCTGTGCCATATCCTAGTGCAGTTAGATAGTTCATGAGAGCATCTAGCCACACATACATTACATGTTTGGGGTCATTCATCTCTTTTGGTAACTTAACACCCCAATCAAAACTTGTACGAGTAATAGAGAGGTCTTCGAGCCCACCTTCTACAAAGCGAATTACTTCATTTCTTTTACTTTTTGGCAAGATACAATTAGGGTTGTTTTCGTACCACTCTAGCAATCTATCTTGATACTTTGAGAGTTTAAAGAAGTAACTCTCTTCCTCTACTATGGTTGTACTTTTTCCACATTCAGGACAAAACTCATCATCTACAAGTTGTGATGCAGGAAAGAAGGTTTCACAAGAGATGCAGTAGTGTCCTTTATAGACATCTTTATATATGTCACCATTTTTGTGCATAGCCAAAACAGCTTTCTGAACTCCAGCTTTATGAGCTTCGTCAGTAGTTCTTATAAACTTATCATAAGATATATCAAAATCATCCCAAAGTTTTTTAAATGTTGCTGAGATTTCATCTGCATAAGCTTGAGCTGTTTTACCTTTTGCTTTTGCTGACTCTTCTATTTTTTGACCATGTTCATCTGTGCCAGTAAGAAAGAAAGTATCCAATCCAGACATCCTAGAGTAACGAGCAAGTGTGTCTGCAATGATAGTTGTATAAGCATGACCAATATGGGCAATGTCATTAACATAATAGATAGGGGTTGTGATATAAGCTTTTTTGTGACAAGACATATTTGTAGTTCCTTAAACAAATGAGTTTTTGGTTTACCAGTAGAGTAAATTTATAAAAAATATTTTAGCCAAAAAATGCTGTAAGGATGGTTATTGGATATATTTTTATAAATGAACTGTGTTATAATAAAAACAAGGAGATGGTATTGTATTTTGTTTATATACTTAAGTGTGCTGATGAAACCCTTTATACTGGGATTGCTACGGAGCTAGAGCGCCGCATAAAAGAGCATAATAGTTCAGATATAGGAGCAAAATATACACGCGCAAGACGACCAGTAAAACTTGTATATAGTGAAGAGTATCCAGATAGAAGCAGTGCCTCTAAAAGAGAGTATCAAATCAAAAAAAAGATGAGTAGGGTAGATAAGTTGGAGTTAATAGAATCTTATTAGAATCCAAACCCTCCACCTTTTCCTTTGCTCATGCTATCATATACAGCTTTTATATAACTGTCTCGAGAATAAAGGGAAGAATAAAGAGAATAAAGGGGACAGGCTGCTTTTAAGATAATATCTACTATAATAATCTAACAATACAAAGAAAAAAGGCTACCCATGCCACGCATACCAAGAGGAGAGACAGCAGGAGGCATTTACCATATTATCAATAGAGGCAATATGAGAATGCAAGTCTTTAATGATATGGATGATTATGAGTATTTTCTTGAATTACTAGAAAAAGCATCTAAAAGAGAAAATGTAGAGATACATGCTTATTGTATTATGCCAAACCACTTTCACTTACTACTTATTCCTAAAAAACCAAATAGCCTAAGTAGACTCATGCAATGGGTCATGACTTCTCATGTACGTTACTACCATAAGAAAAACAGAACTTCAGGACATATCTGGCAAGGAAGATATAAAAGCTTTATAGTAGAAAAAGAGAGTTACTACATTACCCTCATACGATACATAGAAGCAAATGCTTCAAGAGCTAAACTTGTAAGAAATGCAGAAGATTGGGACTATGGTTCTTTGATGGAAAGAGAACATAAACATAGAACACTACTAAGTAAACCATATATGGAGTTAAATGAAGATTGGGTAGAGTATGTCAATACACCTATGAGAGAAGGAGAACTACATACTGTACGAAACTCTGTAAACAGACAAGCACCACTAGGAGATGAAAAGTGGCAAGTAGAAACTGCTACCAAATATGGTATGCTATCTACACTAAATCAGAGAGGAAGACCTAGGAAAGATGTGTAAAAGTAGCCTGTCCCCATTATCTGCATTATCCCATTATCGTTGTCCCCATTATCGCCATTATCGTTTGATATTGCGGCTAATGGCATGAATGGTGTTATGGGTGCAGGGAATTGAAAAATTTAAATGTTAAAAATCTTACTTTAATAAAAGATTTTTTTTCTATATTAATAGGATTGGAGTTGACTATAATGTTTTTAGTCTCTCCTGATATTTTCAAAGTTAAATATTTATTTATGTATTTACTCCCCATAGGAATGAGTGGACTAGTGTGGAATAAGTGGCTATACGATGCATTAATGGATGATAAAAATGCATTATACGCAAAGTTAAATATTTCATTTAAGACATTTTTATTGATAGGGCTCTTTTTTGTGACTTTGGCTACTGTTGCATTTGCTACTTCAGTTTATAGATGGTTAATGTAAAACTGTAGTAAGATAGCAAAAATAGGGCAAGATACGAGTCCCCATTATCTTCAGTTTATTTTACGCTCGCAAAGAAAGATGAGTAGGGCAGACAAACTAGAGTTAATAGAATCCAATTAGAATTCAAACCCTCCACCTTTCCCTTTACTCATACTGTCATATACAGCTTTTATATAACTGTCCCGCACTTCACAATCCAATAATTTTTGACACTTCATGCAGCTATTTAGGTTTTGCAGTGCTTGACAAGATTCTAGCTCTGCTTTTTTTTGTTGAAGAGTTATCTGCCACTCATCAAGTATTTGTTCGGACATTATGTTTTAACTTTGTAAGCTTTTTTTAGAGCCTCTATCTCATAGTTGGAACCAAAAAAACAAGGGCTTGTATCGTGAGGGTGTTTGGGGACAAGCTCCATAAGTCTTTTACCTTTGCTGTCAATTGCTTGTCCTCCAGCTTGTTCATATATAAAAGCAAAAGGGATAATTTCAAAGAGTTGTCTAAGTTTTCCATCAGGTTTATCTGAAGTTTCAGGATAAGAAAATATGCCACCACCCTTAAGTAGTATCTGGTGCAAGTCAGGAACCATGCCCCCAGAGTATCTGAGCCTATAGCCTTCCCCAAAAAGAGCATCTATAAAAGTTTTATGATGATTAGACCAATTTTGTTGTGTGCCGCCTGGTGCATTTATATTCCATTTTTCTTTGAGTGTAATCTCTCCAATGAAGTTAAAAAGTCCCTCAGTAGCCCTATAGTGCAAAGGTTTACCTTTTTTTGTAGCAATCACAAGCTCTATTCGTGGCCCATAAACTACATAAGCAGAAGCAATAAGATTCTCACCCTTAAGCTCACCTTTGTAAATACCAAAGATTGATCCTACTGAAAGATTAACATCTGCAAGGCTTGAGCCATCTAAGGGGTCGTAGCAGATGGTATATATTCCGTTAGGATGTAGTTCTAGCACTCCCTCTTTCTCTTCACTAACCAATGCTTTAACAATGGAAATGTCGTTAAAGGCTAGCTCAATAATATAGTCACTTTTGACATCTAGTTTGAGTTGTTCTTCTCCTGATGAGTTTTCACTGTCACTGTAACCTAAGTCTTCAGTTTTGATGGCATAATCTATCTTAATAGCAATCTTTTTAATGGTTTCAAATATGCTTTGCATCTATTCCCTTTCCTTTATATAATTTTAGAATTATCTTGAATCCACTTTATAATTTGTTTGCTATCATTAAGGTTGAGTATATCGATATTGTCTGGTATATCATATTGTGCAATGTCAATAGTCTCATCTATGGCTATAGCTTCACTACAATCAAAATAACTTTTGTCTATCTTGTTCCTAAAAATAGCAATGCGAGGTAGAGGTAGTGTTTTTAAACCTTCTACAAG
>JAUXGC010000021.1 GCA_030622375.1 Sulfurovum sp. | reverse complement strand
TTGCCTCTCATTTGTCCCAAATCTTCTCTGTAGTAAGTCACAAAACCAAACCAAAAACGCATAAATGGCTGAACAAAACGAAGTTTATTTTGTATGCGATAAGCTCGTTTGTCTTTTTTAAGTTTCTGTTTTGGGTGTACTCTAAGTGGCTTCTCTCGAGTTGACTCTAACACAAGAATATTTAACGAAAGGAGTTCTTGTATAATATCTTCTCCCACACCTTGATTAAGTCTGGCTTTTCTCAAAACAGAGTAGAGTTTACCATCTCCTCTAGCTACAGCTATAAGTATGTCACGATAAGGAGATTCTAGCAAATAAGAGGGGGAGACAAGCATTTGAAACTTAGAGAAATTTTGTACAAAATTGGACTCAATCATAGAGAAAATATCATCAAAATAGTCCAACTCTACACTCTCTTCTAGCCCACCCAAAATGGAAAAATACTCTACAGTTTGCTCAAGCCCCAAATAAGCAAAACGATTATGAAATATTTTGAATAACTCTCTAATGTTTGACCTTTAATTAGTATTAAATTATTTTAACATACTTTTAGTTGAATTTATGATATGATTAATTATTAATCATATTAAAAGAGCATTATGGAACAATTTTTCACCAACTCAAAACAGGTGCAAGAGATTATTAGGGGACTCAATCTTACTAAAACCCTTTTTGTCTCCTCTATTATAGTAGGAGAGTCTCATATTGGAAAAAAATCATTAGTACGCTATCTCTTTCCGGAAACAGTTGTAGTCTCTGGTGTAAACCAAAAAGAGGTTGAAAGTGCGCTAGAAAAGTTTGATGAACTCATTATTACAGATTTTGAAAAACTTGCTAACCAAGAGTCGCTTAACTTAGACAATAAACGTATTATTGCTACAGCAAATTACACTGGGAACAAGCAAATCATAGATAATCTCTTTGCCTTTGTCTATGCTATGCCTTCTCTTAAAGAGCGTCCTGATGATACTGCACATATTCGAGATATTTTTATCAAAGAGGCACAATCTAGCCTGATGATAGAAGATAAAATAATCACCATAGACGATAAATATTTAAACTTTGAAAGTAATAGTAAAACACTTAAAAAATCTATATATCAATATGTTATGATTCAATCCATGGATGAAAAAAATATTGAACAAGCACTGTATTATTATCTATTTAATCATTTAGAAGGAAACAGTGTATACAAAACATATCTCAAACTTTACGAAAAGCCTCTTATAGAGGCTGGGCTTAAAAAATTCGGCTCACAATTACAACTCTCTCAGGTTTTAGGAATTAACAGAAATACCCTTAGAAAGAAGATATATGAGCACAATATCAATTGATTTTGAAACTTTTATAGAGTGGGATAACAGCCCATTTATACTTTTTAATTCTAATGGGAAAATACTTTACTTAAACAATGTTGCTGAAATTTTATTTGGCTATGTTTCAAAAAAAGAGCTTTACGATATTGCTCTAGCTTATGCTCCACAAACCTTTGGATACAAAACAACAACACTCTCTTTAGGTTATGACTCTTTTAGCTTCTATGCCATCACAGTAGGGTATGAAAATGAAGATCAAATCTCTATACGCTTTTATAATACACCTCGCACAAAACCAACATCACTATTTAGAAAAGATAAACTTATAATAACAGATATAAATATGTTGCTAGAAGCAAATATTGCACTTTTTAAAACCAAAAACAGCAACCATATACAACTCTTAGTGGATCAGGAGTTGCCTCTTTTTAAAATAAACCAAAACAGTTTTTCTAAAATACTTCGTAAAACACTAAACACCTTTAGGGTTTCTGACTCTATTGATATTTCGCTCACACTACTTATAGGAGAACATATTATTATAGAAAACAAAGAAGAGTCTATTGTACAGCTTTCAATAAAGGCTAATGGTCGCTACCATGATGAGGATAATGAAATTCAATCTTTAGCAAACCAAAATCATATTTCCAGTGTATTGAAAGAGTGCACTATCAAACTAAAAATACCACTCATACAATAGACTTGATTATGCACAGATGATTAAAAATTAATCACTAAAATTTTATAAAAAGCTTTAATCCGTGTTACTATTACTTTATAAAATAATTTTACAAGGAAGTTAAATGAAGTTAAAGTTTTTAACTCTACTGTCAGTATTACTTTTGCCAGTAGCCGTAATGGCGGAAGAAGGGCTAAATGGTGGTGATACAGCATGGATGCTTGTAGCAACAGCATTTGTAATGCTGATGACACCCGCTGGCTTGGCACTTTTTTATGGTGGTATGACAAGAAGCAAAAACGTACTCAACACAATGGGAATGAGTCTTATAGCATTTGCAGTAGGTACTCTTGTGTGGGTTGTGGCTGGTTATAGTATTGCTTTTGGTGCAGGTGATTTTTTTGGTACAGGCAAAATTATGCTTGATGGCATCACAGACAAATCGCTGACAGGAACTATTCCTGAACTTCTTTTTGTAGCATTTCAAGGCACATTTGCTGCTATAGCTGTAGCTATCGCGTCAGGGTCTATGATAGAGAGGGTAAAGTTTTCGACATTTACCATTTTTGTTGCACTTTGGATTTTGGCAGTCTATGCGCCTATCACACACTGGGCATGGGGTGGCGGTGAAACGCTTAACTTTGGGGAGATGGACTTTGCCGGTGGTACCGTTGTTCACATAAATGCTGGTGTAGCCGGGTTTGTAGTTGCTATGATTCTAGGCAAGAGAAAAGGGTACGGCACATCTGCCATGAAACCTTTCTCTCCTATTCTCTCTGTACTTGGTGCTTCTCTCTTATGGTTTGGCTGGTTTGGATTTAATGCGGGAAGCCAAGTGGCTGCTGATGGTGTTGCAGGAAATGCATTCCTAGTTACTAATGTTGCTGCGTCACTTGGGGTTATCGGTTGGCTGATAGCTGAACAAATCGTCTATAAAAAAGTAACACTTATTGGTGGTGCTTCCGGTGCTGTTGCCGGTCTTGTTGCTATTACTCCTGCTTCCGGCTCTGCTGGGGTTAGCGGTGCACTTATCATCGGTTTGGTCGGTGGTATATTAGGATTTATCGCTGTTTCAAAACTTAAAAAAATATTTAAGGTAGATGACTCTCTTGATGCATTTTGGATACATGGAGTTGTAGGTATTTGGGGTAGTATTGCTACTGCCATCTTTATCGCTCCATATCTTATGGCAGATGATTACAGTATGGGAGCACAGCTCATTTCACAACTCAAAGCAATTGGATTAACAATTGTTTACAGTGCTATTGTAACTACTATTGTATATTTTATAGCTGCCTCACTTACAGGTGGAGGAAGAGTAGATGAAGAGACTGAGTTTAAAGGTTTAGATGAGACTGTTCATGGTGAAAAAGGCATAAATCTATAACCAAAATTCTGTAGGGTGGGCATTCCTGCCCACCTTATATATTTAATGGTGGGCAGGAATGTCCACCATACATAGGATAAAAATGAAAAAAATTGAAGCTATTATTAAACCATTTAAACTGGAAGATGTAAAAGATGCCCTTGTAGAAGCCGGCATTGAGGGGATGACTGTATCTGAAGTAAAAGGCTACGGAAGACAACAGGGACACTCAGAGCTTTACAGAGGTGCTGAGTATGTTGTAGAGTTCATACCTAAAGTAAAGATAGAAATTGTTGTAAGCAGTGATGAGTATGTAGATAAAGCCATAGATGCCATTAAAGAGGCAGCAAAAACAGGTAAGATTGGTGATGGTAAAATTTTTGTCAGTGACATAGAACATGTTGTTCGCATAAGAACTGATGAATTAGATATTGATGCACTTTAATCACTCTTTGTATTGTTTTCTCTATACAGTATTCACAACTGCCTTGTTTTTTAACACAATACTCTTTTAATCTTTTCAAATAACAGATATACTAATGTACTTAGAGAAGTAGGAGTTAAGTTATGGAAATAAATTATGTCATAGATACTTTTTTTGCTATTTTTGCAATGACCTTAATCATCTTTATGGTGCCTGGATTTGCTATGCTCGAAGCAGGATTGGTACGAACTAAAAATGTTACCTCTGTTCTTACAGTAAATGTTATGATTTACTCTGTAGCCTCTATGTCTTTTATGCTCATAGGGTATGAGTATGCCTTTGGAAGCTGGGATCATCAAGACAGTATAAGCAAATATGCATTTTTTATGTTTCAAATGGCATTTGTCGGTAAAGTAGTTAATATTATGAGTGGTGGAGTAAGTGAGCGTTCTCGTATTTTGCCATTAGCCATATTTACTGTGATTGTCGGTGCATTTATATATCCAACCATTGTTAATCTTACTTGGGGAGCAAATTTTTTATCTGGAACTGCTTTAGACATCTCATCTCTTTCTGATCTTGCAGGTTCTACTGTTATACACTCCACAGGAGGATGGGCACTGCTTGCAGCCATACTCATTATGGGTCCTAGGCGTGGTAGATTTAGAAATGGAAAAGTTCGAGTTATCCCTGCCTCCAACATTCCTTTAGTGACACTTGGAGCACTACTGCTTTGGATAGGCTGGTTTGGCTTTAATGGTGGTTCAGTAGGGGCAATTTCAAGTAAAGAAAATGCTGACGCAGTTGCACTTACCATTATGAATACCAACACTGCTGGACTTTCAGGTGCTATTGCAGGATGGCTACTAACCTATTTCCGCTACAAAAAGTTCGATATAACCATGATACTCAATGGTGCATTAGGTGGGCTTGTAGCAGTAACAGCAGGACCAGACCAGTACGATATCTATACACCGATTCTAATAGGTGTAATTGGTGGAGCGTTGGTTGTTCTTTTTGTACCTATATTTGACAAACTAAAAATGGATGACCCCGTAGGTGCTCTTTCTGTTCACTTGGTAAATGGCATTTGGGGAACACTGGCAGTAGGTATCTTTGTCGCTGATGTAAGTATTTGGTTGCAATTAAAAGGTATACTTGTGGTAGGAATCATTGTCTTCCCTCTTGCTTGGGTTACAATATACTCTATTAACAAAATTTTTGTACTCAGGGCAGAAGACGATGAGCAGCTAGAGGGAATTGATGCTACAGAGTGTGGTATAGAAGCGTATCCAGAATTTAAACGCAGCATATAGTAAATTATAAAAAAGGGAAAAATTATGAAAAAAATTGAAGCAATTATTAAACCATTTAAATTAGATGATGTAAAAGAAGCATTAGTAGAAGTAGGTATAGAAGGTATGACTATCTCAGAAGTCAAAGGGTACGGAAGACAACAAGGTCACTCAGAGCTTTACAGAGGTGCTGAGTATGTTGTAGAATTCATACCTAAAGTAAAAATAGAAATTGTTGTAAGTAGTGATGAGTACGTAGATAAAGTCATACAAGCCATTAAAGAGGCAGCAAAAACAGGAAAGATTGGTGATGGTAAAATTTTTGTCAGTGACATTTCAAAAACTATCCGCATTAGAACAGACGAGGAAGATGAAGAAGCTTTATAGATATTAAATGTATCTATAAAGATGATGAAAAAGCACTCTAATTACATTACTTTGCGTAGATACTTATATAGTTTTAATCCTACGAATGCACCTATCAAGTCGGCTAAAATGTCTTTAGCCTCAGTCACTCTACTAGGGCTATAGTATTGGGAAAGTTCAATAAAAGCACCAAAACAAACAAGAACCAATAGCCCGTACCAATAATTAATCTTATATGCCAATCGTAAAAGAAATCCTAAAACAACAAATGCAAAAACATGATGGGCTTTGTCACTTAGTTGGGATATAGTAGGTGCTAAATCTTGAGGAAGAACTGCTGCCACATAAGTAACAAGCAGAGCCACCCAAAAAAGCACTCTAAATGTGGAACTATATTTATATGGCTTTGACTTTCTCAACTATGAGCTCCACAAACTTCTCACTACTATTCATACATGATGCAACGATGTAATCTTTATATTTGATCTTATCGGCTATCTCTCTATGTTCAATATCCAGTTCAAATACCGTCTCAGAATTATCAAGTGTGAATGCCAGTGGATAGATAAGTACTTTTCTATGTGTTGGGTTACGCAAAACATCCACAAGGTTGGGCTCAAGCCAAGCTGAAGAACCTACTTTAGACTGATATACAAGTTTTATCTCATGAAACTCTATACCACGCTCTTTTAGATAAATCTTAATGGCAGAAGCATTCGCTTCCACTTGATTTTGATATGGGTCTCCCGCCTTGATGATGCTCACAGGTAAACCATGTGCAGAAAGCAATAAATCGTACTCTTTTGTATCTATATTCTTAGACGCATCTATGATATTCTCAACACTTGCTGCTATATAATCATAATCATCATAATAAGGATCAATCAAAGTGATTTTAGGATGATACTCTAAAGCTTCACATCTCTCTTCTATATCCTCTAAAGAAGAAAGTGTTGTAGTTGTTGAGTATTGAGGATACAAAGGAAAGAGTATAAGTTCTTCTATTCCATTTTGTCTACATTCCAAAAGAGCCTCATCTGCAAAAGGAGGGACATAACGCATAGCAGGATAGATAGGCATATCCAATTCAGGCATAAGCTTTTCTATTAGCTCTTTAGTCAGTCTAAGTAGTGGTGACTTTCCGCCTAAAAGTTCATAATTTTCTTTGACATTTTCAAGACGTTTAGAGATAATAATATAGGAAATGAGCTTGCGCGTATATCTATCCATAGTTAAAATATTTTTATCGGAAAACATATTATTTAAAAAAAGCTCAACTTCGTCTATATTACTTGGTCCGCCCATATTGAGAAGTAAAAGTGCTTTAGTCATTGTTATCCTTGTTAGCTTGCTATTTTAGCATATAGAGTGTAAAATTCATACATAGTTATTATATAGAAAGGTTAATTCATGATTATTATTCCTGCGCGTATAGGTTCAAGTCGTTTTCCAAATAAAGTTTTAGCAGATATTGGTGGTGTGCCTATGGTAATCAGGACAGCAATGACTGTTAGCGATATAGACAGTGTAGTGATTGCGACAGACTCTCAAGAGGTCGTTGATATTGCAAAAGAGTACAATATTAAAGCTCTGCTCACATCCAGCAAACATCAAAGTGGAACAGACCGAATATATGAAGCAGCAGAAAAATTAAATCTTACTCAAGATGAAATCATTATTAATATACAAGGAGATGAACCTTTTATAGAAACAGATGTTGTACGAGCCATTTATGAACTTACGAAAAAAAACAGAAAAGATGAGCGCATTTTAATGAATTCCTGTTACAAATACATCTCCAATCCTGAAGCAGATGACCCAAATATTGTTAAAGTTGTAACAGATATTGATGATATTGCGCTATATTTTTCCAGAGCAAAGATACCATATCCAAGAGACCATCATTTTAATCATTACAAAGGTCATTTAGGTGTCTATGGTTTTACCTTCAAGTCTTTAAAAGAGTTTTGCTCACTCTCTTTGTCCCCATTTGAAGACATAGAGAAGCTTGAACAGCTTAGGGCACTATATCATGGGTATGAGGTAGCTATGGTAGAGGTAAAAACGGAGAGTTTTGGCATAGATACACCTGAAGATTTAGAAAAAGCCATTAGGCATCATCAACTCTAAACAACAGATACTAAAAACTATGTATTATAATTTTTAGTATCATAGAAACTTAACCTTTGGCGGCTCTTCCCATGTCCCACATTGGCATAAATATCCCAAGTGCCATTAGAAGAACAAGTGCCGCAATAAAAAACATCATAATAGGTTCAATATAAACCGAAAGATTATCAATGAAGTCTTGGAATTCTCTATCATAATACTGTGTTACTTTACTCATCATTGTATCAAGCTGTCCACTTGCCTCTCCTGCTTTAATCATTTGCAAAAGCATATTTTCATATAGTCCTGTAAGAGTAAAGGCTTCAGTAAGACTCATACCTCGCCCAATATTTGCATTAACTGTCAACAACTTTTCTTTAATCGCTAAGTTGTCTACCATATCTACTGCTGTTTCTAGTGCTTCTGATATAGGAATACCTGCTTGTACCAACTCGCTAAAAACTAAATTATACTTATGCATTGTAGAGAGAAAAATAGCTTTATTGATAAGATAAAATCTAGGATGAATAAGTATATTATCTACTTTATATCTAAACTCTTTATCTGTTCTATAAAAATGTTTTGCTGCATAAATCATAGCAAATATAATAATAATAATGAAAATACCAAAATTACTAAATGCCCATTCCAAATCAAGAAGTATCTTAGTAGGAAGTGGTAGTTCTGTTTTGAATTTGGAAAAAATATCTTTAAACTTAGGCACAACCACCATAATTAGTATGGTAAAGGCAATTGCCATAGCAACCAATGTGATCAGAGGAGAACGGACTGCTTTTTTAAATTTAGCTGTATTATCTCTAAGGTTCTCCATCATATCCGCAAGTTTATGATAAGCCCCAGAGACATTACCTGTTCTCTCTCCCAGCGTTGTCATTGCCAATGCCACATGACCAAACTCTTCTGCATAAGGCTTCATCGCGTCTGATAGACTTTTGCCTGCATTAATATCGGCATTCATAGCACCATAAATCTCTTTAAGCTCTTCATTGTTTATATTGTCTGACACATCTTCAAGAGTAGTATTAATGGCAATACCAGCATCTGACATTACTGCTATTTGTCTAATGGTTGATATCTTATCATTAATGGGTATTTTAGACCTAAATTTTATCCTAAAATTTTTCCATGTATCAGCCACCCTATTTTCTACAGGCGCAGATATCTCTACAGCTTTTACCACCATTGTAAATGGAAATTTAATTTTAGCTAATTTTACTGCTTCCATTTTATTTTCTGCCATAATTGGCTCTAGACGCCTTCTGCCCTTCTCTATAATAGTGGTATTAAAATACTTCATTACAATCTTGCCACTCTATAAATTTCTTCAATGGTTGTTATGCCTTCTAAAACCTTCTTAATACCGTCTTCAAACATACTTACAAACCCTTCTTTGATAGCTTGTTCCCCTATCTCTTTAGTAGATATGCCTCTTGCTATCATATGAGAAATATTTTCACTTATGATTAAAACTTCAGAAACCATCTCTCGTCCCACATACCCGCTATGGCCACACTCCTTACACCCTTCGCCTTTATAAAATATAGGATTATCCGGGAGGTACTCTTTTATACTTTCTAAAAGAGTGTATGGAACAGTGGTTTTATGCTTGCAGTGTGTACATATCTTTCTTACTAGCCTCTGTGCCTGAACAGCAACAAGTGAACCACTGATAAGGTACTCTTCTATCCCCATATCCAAAATTCTATCTATTGAAGATATTGCGCTATTGGTATGCAGAGTAGATATGACCAAGTGTCCTGTCAGTGCTGCTTGGATAGCAATCCTCAATGTCTCTTGATCTCTAATCTCTCCAATCATAATTTTATCTGGATCTTGCCTTAGTATAGACCTTAATGCAGTTGCAAAATCCAATCCAACATGTGGTCGCACCTGTACCTGCTGAAGTCCAGACATTTGATACTCTACAGGGTCCTCAACGGTGATAATCTTATCTTTAACATCTTTTATGGCATTAAGAGCACCATAGAGTGTAGTTGTTTTACCCGATCCAGTAGGTCCAGTAACAAGCACTATCCCGTAGGGCACTTTAATAGCTTTAGAAAATTTGTCATAAGAGATTTTACTCATACCTGCATCTTCTAACTTAATCATTGTTTTAGACTTGTCTAGAATTCTCATAACAATTGATTCTCCATAAATAGTAGGAAGAGTTGAAACCCTAAAGTCAAAATCTTTTTGGGCTACTGTAGAGGAGAATCTACCATCTTGTGGTTTTCTTTTCTCAGCAATATCCAAATTTGCAAGTAACTTCATCCGTGACGCTAGTGGACTAAAAATATCTTTATTAAAAGTAAAACTTTGGCGTAGTATGCCATCTACTCGTTCACGTATAACACAACTTTTTTTTGTTGCTTCTATATGTATATCGCTTGCACCCACTTTAATAGCCGACTTCAACACAGCATCTATAAGTTTTAAGACAGCTGAAGATTCATCATCGTCATCTATATTTCCTTTTTGAGCTAAATCTTTACGTATATCTGATATAAACCCTTCAATACTTTCATGAGTTTCTAGACGATATAGGACTTGATCTAACTGTTTTGGTTGAGAAATTGCTATACTTATAGGTTTTTTTGGGAAGAGTCTCTGTATGGCATCTTGTGCTACCATATCAAGAGGATCATTAAAAACAACAAGCACGTTCAGTTCGTTCTCTTCAATTGGAATAACATTATACTTCACAAGTTGCTTAAATGACAACCGTGAAAAAAGTTTCATATCTATCTCTATTTCATCTAAATCAACATATTCAACACGAAGTACTTTTGCAACTTCTTTAATAATAGGAACAATATCAATACCATCTATTTTTTTTAAATTTGACAGAGTAATAATGCCTTCTCTTATCTTTTTAACCAAAAAAAGTTCTACAGTATGTAAATCAATCATATTTTCAGCGATAAGATTGGCAAATGAAATTTTTTTAGGGGGTCTGCTTTTTACTAAAGTAGAAATAGCATCTTTAGTTAAAATGCTCTCTTGAAGCATCATTTCAATAAGTTTTACCATTTTAATAGCTCCTTCTTCCAACTCCTGATCATGAACTGATTTATGCTTGGCAAAGCATATATCACAAAAACTTAAAAGAGTAAGCCATTATTTAATGTCATACTCCCGTTGTCCTATAGTTATCTATCATTAAGCTTACTATATCCTAAGTCTTTCAAAGTGACTGATTTAGAATTTTTAACAATATGTGGAGTTACAATCAAAACCAACTCTTCAACTTCTTCGATTTTCCTTTCGTGTTTGAAAGCATACTCTAGCAGTGGCAAGTCACCCAAAAGAGGAACCTTGCTTATCTCCATACCAGTTTTGGAAACAATAAGTCCACCAAGAACAGCATGCTCTCCATCTCTTACTTTAATTACAGAAGCAATTTGTCTTCTAATTAAATCTGGTGGAGATGTTCTTTCACCATCTCCATACTCTTGCGTTGAATTTACAAGTTCTGTTATAGATGGGTTGATTTTTAGCGTAATCATCCCATCAGAACCTATCTGTGGTGTAATATCGAGTAAAATCCCTGCAAATACAGATTCTATTGTCTCCTCCTCACTTGCTACTGGGGTGAGGCCCCCTGACATAGTGACTGATTTTAACTTATAAAATATTTCCTTTCCTACACTTATGAGTGCAGGCTGGTTGTTTAGCGTCATAACTCTTGGGCTAGAGATACTTTTCACATCTCCCTGTGTGCCTAAAAATTTTACCACCTCTTTAACATCTGCCATCCCTGCAACAGTTAAAGATGCACCTCCTGTTGTTGGGCCAAGCTTATTGTCTGTTATGCCATCGCCATCACTAAACAGAAACATCTCTATATCTTGCTGTAAATTCATGCTTGTATTAATTACATGATTTTGCAAACCATAGAGCTGAGACCAATCTACTCCTGTTGTTTTATTGTCTTTAAATACTACGGACATGATACGCACATCAATCATCACTTGTTTTTGAATCTGACTTGTTAGAGTATGGATATATCTTGCTACTCTACTTATCTGTCTGGCTGTACCAGTTACTGTAACCATACCCGCTTCAGGATTGACAATAGGCGCTAAAGGGTTATACTCCCAAACTTTACCCTCTGGTCCTGTCCAAGTTTTTCCTGTTTTACTATAGTGCGTGCTACCGTCACCTGCACCAACCAAAATACGCTGAATCTCTTGTTCAATAGTTTTCCAAAATTGAAACTCATCATTGCTCTCTATGGAAACTCCTGTTTTATCGCCACCTGAAGCACTGCCCGAAGAACCACTTGAACCACTGGCTCCACTGGTTCCACTGGTTCCACCTCCAGCACCAGAGCCGTCTAGGCTTGCTATGGTTATATGTGCATTACTCTTTCCTATTCTTTGTCCAGAGAGGTAATGTATGCGAAATGTTTTTGTAGTCAAGTATGAAATTTTAAGCTTATTCCCCTCTAGAGAGTAATTAAGGTCGTTATCTGTAAGAATTGTATTTAAAAAACCTTTAAGCGTACTGTTGTTCAGCTTTACATAATAGAGGTTTTTACCCATTCTCTTTTTTGCAGCTTCATCTCTAACAACGATACTCAATTCACATGTGTCTGCAAGATTTTCAATAACATCACTGATGGTTAACTTGCTGTCTATAGTTGCACTAAAAAGTTTATTGGAGCAATCCTCTGCCCACAGTGTTGCTGTAGTTCCCCATATTACCACAAGTGCCATAATGGACTTAAACCCTAAATATTGTATTTTTTTCATACTATTTTCCCTCTTTTAAGTTTATGAAATTATCTCTTTTTTTATAGATATGTAATTTTTTAATGATATTATTTTTTCCTAACACCACTCCATCTTTATCAATATATTTCACTGTATAGCCTGAAACAATATCATTGACACTTCTCCAATCTCCATTTATGTGTGCCTTGCCATTCATAACGGCATGAAGTACAAAATTCACTACTTGTTTAGGCTTTACAGGTGCACGCACAGCCTCTGTTTTTAGCTCAACAAATGGATTTTCCATTGACTCAAAATCATTTGATTTTAACTTTTCTCTTTTTGACTCTATTTCGCTACTCATCTTTTCTATCTCTTCCATAGAAAACTCAGCACAGAGTGCAATACTTAGCAACGAAACTATTAATAATATTTTTTTCATTAATTACCTAACCCTCCCTTATCTCATAAATAACTGTAATCTTATCATAATTTTTAATACTTAACGATGAAATTGTCAATAATACTTTTTGCATTAATTATTTACCCCCCATACAGAAATATTAATATCAGCTACAACGTTTGACATACCCATATCGGAAAATAACCTTGTACCGTCAATATCTGTAAGTAAATCAGTTTGCTCAATCTCATTCATAAATTTTATAATATCTCTATATTCGCCTACACACTTTATAGAAACTTTTAAAACTGGTCCAAACCTACCATCATTATCTATCTGTCTATTCTTCATAGAGTGCATATCTATATTTTGCATCTTTGCTTCATTTGCAAGATAGTCTAAAAATTTAGACCAATTTTTTTGTTTAAAGACCATGTCTGGCAACTGTGTTAAATTTTTATTCACAAATTC
The DNA here is from genome assembly GCA_030622375.1 of Sulfurovum sp. Lineage (GTDB taxonomy): Bacteria > Campylobacterota > Campylobacteria > Campylobacterales > Sulfurovaceae > Sulfurovum. The sequence continues at coordinate 1,242 of JAUXGC010000021.1, read as the reverse complement.
TATTTTTTGATTTAAATCACTTATGGTATTCTTTTCTGTAACTATCTTGTGATCAAATTCTTTTATATGAAAATCAAGGTCTCCCTTCTTGGTAATGCTCTTGAGATATGCATTATTGTTTGCAATCCTTTTTTCCACACTCTTTTTAGATATTTCACTTTTTTTGTATACTTTATCAGTATAAGGTGAAAGATAAGCATAACAAAGATAAAAGATAATACCTGCAATACTTAAAATAATCAACCACTTTTCACTCTTTTTTTTAGAGGAGAAAAAAATATCAATTACCTCTAATTTATCTTTTATAAGTTTCATTTTAAATTAACCTTTAATAGACCTTTGTAATAATTATTGACTTGGTCTTTAGTAATTAGTTCAATATCAATTTTTTTAATCTTGCTAGAGTGTGTATTTGAAATATATCTAATAAATTCTGTTAGCTTCTGATTATCTGCTCCTATCAAAGAAATCCATACTCTGTTACCCTTGCTGTATAGTAAATCCATTTGAACATCATGCTTGTCTAAATCTTTTGCAAAACTATAAAATAGAGTTGATTTAAGACGATAGTTTACTTTTTTATTATGAATAGAAATGAGTGTTTTTGTTTTGCCTTCATATACATTTGATAGTTTTATACTAGTTTTACTTAGTCCATCTAGCTCTTTTTTCTTAACATCCAATACGCGTTTATACCTATTCATCTCTTTAGCAGTTGCATTTTTCTGCACAGTTAGTTTACTTGTCTGGGCATTATTTTTAGAAGTGTCCAGCATATGTACTACCGGATAAAATAAGCCAACCGCAAGAGCCGTAGCTATTGCTGCAATAAGTTGTCCACTTCCCCGCTTCAGAAAAGATAGTGGGCGAGGAAATAGTTTAAAATTCACATTGGAAGATTCATCTTCTAAGTAATCCAAAGAGCTAAGCATCATTAAATACTGGAACTGATCAATATACCGTTCACTAATCTTTATGTTGTAATCAAAATTTAAATTTTTAGACTCTAAACCTAAATAGTTTTGACTAAATTCATGTAATCCCGCAATAGAGCCTTGCACGCTACCTATATATATTTTATTGATTTCATCCAATGTAAATGCTCTTTTTGCATAAATAACAATATCATTAATAGTAGTAAATGCTTCATCAAAAATTTTCATAAAATTTTGTTGGTACATATTGTTATCGGGACTCAATCCTTTAGTTGTCAAGATAGATAGAAGCTCTTTTTTATCAACT